>JAGWJK010000090.1 GCA_028865845.1 Rhizobiaceae bacterium | reverse complement strand
TCGCGCCGCAGTTCGACAATGTCCGCGCCGACTTCAACAATGCCGTCGAAAAGCTGGAAGCGGCTCTGCAGTCGGTTGGCCGCAACGCATCTGCGATCAACGCCGGCGCTGGCGAAATCCGCGCAGCTGCCGACGATCTTGCGCGTCGGACCGAACAGCAGGCCGCAGCCGTAGAGGAGACCGCCGCTGCCCTGGAGCAGGTGACGACCACCGTTCGCGATTCCGCCAAGCGTGCCGAAGACGTCGGCCATCTGGTCGAGCGTGCACGTCAGGGGGCGGAAAAGTCCGGTGACGTCGTCCGCAAGGCGGTCTCCGCGATGCAGCAGATCGAAAAGTCCTCCGGCGAAATCAGCAACATCATCAGCGTCATCGATGATATCGCCTTCCAGACCAACCTTTTGGCGCTCAACGCCGGCGTCGAAGCCGCGCGTGCCGGTGATGCCGGCAAGGGCTTTGCCGTCGTCGCCCAGGAGGTCCGCGAGCTCGCACAGCGCTCCGCCAATGCCGCCAAGGAAATCAAGGCGCTGATCACCACCTCCAGCGATCAAGTCAATACCGGCGTGTCGCTGGTCGGCGAGACCGGCAAGGCGCTGGAGATGATCGTCACCGAAGTGCAGGAGATCAATCGCCACGTCGGCGCGATCGTCACCGCCACGCGCGAACAGTCGACCGGCCTCCAGGAGATCAACACCGCCGTCAACAACATGGATCAGGGCACGCAGCAGAATGCCGCCATGGTCGAGGAGCAGACGGCGGCGAGCCATGCGCTTGCCCGCGAGGCTGCCTCCCTCAACGAACTGCTGCAGCAGTTCCGTTTGAACGGCGCGCCGCAGGAAGCCAAGCGGCCGGTCGCTGCCACCGCGCAATCCCGCCCGGCCGCATCGCCGGCAAGAGCGCTCGGACGCACCGTCGCCAAGGCATTTGGCGGTAGGGCGACGACTGCCGCCGCAGTGGCGAAGGACGATTGGGAAGAGTTCTGATCGGACCATCATCCCTCTCGGGAAGATTACCCCAACCTATCTCGCTCGCAGGGCGAGATAGGTTTTTGACTTTGGCAACGGTTCGCCGGCTCTGGTCTTGATGTCTGATGCTTCGTAAGCCGGCCTGTTGAGCGTTATGCTGCCGCCAAAGACCGATACCGCGCTGCCGCCACAGCGATAATTCCCGCGTGCAGCACGATTGCCAAAATCACGGCCACGACATGCGGCGTCAGACCGTCGGTTCGGCCAATGATCCAGATGGTCGCGATGCTCAGCGGAAGAAACAGGATGATGCTCGTGACGAGGCCGGGATTGTATGTCCGCAGGCGGATCGAAGTTGCGACATGCGCGACGGCATTGATCAGCATGACGTACGGCGCAATCAGACCCCAGGCCGGGTCCCAGACATAGGCCGCATAAAGTGCCAGAAGATTGATACCCCAAACGAAAGGCAGATTGATCACCAATACAAGCCCGACGGAAAGCGCGTCGCGGCCGTGGAAAACGTGGCTATTCGCAAAGGTCCGGAACCGGTCGCCAGTGTGCTCCTCGACCTGGTGGATCATATAGACAGGGCTGTGCAGGAAGATCAGGAAAAGCGGCAGGGCCATCGCCATCACAGGCGAAGCCGCAATAAGCGCAGCCGCCATGAAACCCGCGCCCACGACCCAATATTCTGCGAGCCACGATTGTAGTTTGGACACTGACGACTCCCGATCCGATCGCCAGCGAATACTGCATGAATCGAAGACGATCGCCAGAGTTATCAATCGCCGGTCGGTTTTTCCGGCGATGCACTTCTGCGGGCGGGGCGGGAGTTCGAAGAGGTTGAAACATTGTAAATGTTTCAAGGATATGGATGTTTTGGGGATGTTTTATTCCCGGCCAGACATCACGACGTTTTTTTCAAAAATCGGTAGTTCAAGACTTTTAAACAGAGAAAAGCCGCATGGAATATTCTCGCGGATCGCAAAATCTGAAGCTTGCCGAAATCGTCAGCGCACTCAGCTATGCGCTCGACTTGACGGACGGGCAGCCGCCCGGCCACAGCGTTCGCTGCTGCTGGATCGGCATGCACATCGCGGATGCGCTCGGTCTTTCGAATATAGAGATGCGCGACATCTACTATACTTTGTTTCTGAAGGATCTTGGCTGCAGCAGCAACGCCGCAAGAATATGCAAGCTTTTCGTGACGAACGACCATGATTTCAAGCGCAACGTGAAGCTCATAGACAATAGCCTCACGCAGGTATTGAGCTTCGTGGCCTCGAACACAGCCGTCAAATCAGGCATGGCGGAAAGGCTACGCGCGGTTCTCAATCTTGCCATCAACGGTAGCAAGATCGATCGCGAACTGATTGAGACGCGTTGCGAACGTGGGGCGGATATCGCCCGTCGCATGCGTTTTCCCGAGCCGGTCGCCCGCGGCATCCTCGATCTCGACGAGCATTGGGACGGACGCGGCCAACCGGTCGGCCTCAAAGGCAAGGACATTTCCCTTTACGCCCGCATTGCGCTGCTGGCCCAGGTCATCGACGTTTTCAACATCACCTCCGGCAGGGCATCGGCTCTGGAAGAAGTGCGCCGGCGTTCGGGACGATGGTTCGATCCTTATCTGGTGGACGTCTTCGAGCAGGTCGCGGAAAAACCGGACTTCTGGTCTGGCTTGGAGGACCCGGAGCTCGACAAGCGGGTGTTCGCCCTCGAACCCGCAGGCTTCACTCAGTTTGTTGACGATGATTTTCTCGATGACATCGCCGATGCGTTTGCGCAGGTTGTGGACGCCAAGAGCCCTTTTACCAGCGGCCACAGCAAGCGCGTGGCGCTGATTTCCGAACTGATCGCTACCGAGCTTGGGGTCGATCCAGCCCGCAAACGGTGGCTGGTTCGTGGCGCCTTGCTTCACGATATCGGCAAACTCGGTATTTCCAATGAGATACTGGACAAGCCGTCGAAGCTCGACCCGGACGAATGGGCGGCAATGAAAACGCATCCGAGCCTCGGCGCGAAGATATTGAGCCGCATCGAGGCTTTCAGCGGCCTCGCATCCATCGCCCGCGATCATCACGAAAAGCTCGACGGCAGCGGCTATCCCCGAGGGATCTCCGGCAATGATCTTGATCTGGAAACCAGGATCGTGACGGTCGCCGACATTTTCGACGCATTGACGGCAGATCGCCCCTATCGGGAAGCGATGCCGACCTCGAAGGCGCTTGCAATCATGGTTAGGGATGTTGGGACGGCACTCGATCCCGACTGCTATTTCGCCTTGATGCGTTCGCTGAACCGCCTAACGACGAAGGCCAAAGCCGCTTGAACTAAAGCCTTGGCCAACAGCTGGTTTAGCCGGCAGCCTCGATGATCCTGCTGCGGCCGAGCGCCTTGAATACCGTCTGGACGATGCCGGCGCGGTCGAGGCCGGCCTTGGCGTTCATGACCTCGGGCTTGGCCTGTTCCATCCAGATATCCGGCATGACGATGCTGCGGATCTTCAGGCCATTGTCGAGCAGGCCCTCCGTGGCAAGGAAGTGCATCACCTGGCTGCCGAAGCCGCCGACCGAACCTTCCTCGATGGTGATCAACACCTCATGGTGGCTGGCAAGCTGGCGGATGAGATCATGGTCGAGCGGCTTGGCGAAGCGCGCATCGGCAACCGTCGTCGGCAGCCCGGCTGCGTCTAGATCTTCGGCGGCTGCGAGACTGTCGGCAAGCCGCGTGCCAAAGGAAAGCAGCGCCACCTTCGATCCCTGCTTGACGATCCGGCCCTTGCCGATTTCGAGGATCTGGCCGCGTTCGGGCATCTCGATGCCGACGCCTTCTCCGCGGGGATAACGGAAGGAAATCGGGCCTAGATCATAGGCGGCGGCGGTGCGCACCATATGTTTCAGCTCCGCCTCGTCGGCGGCCGCCATAACGACGAAGCCGGGGAGGGTGGCCAGAAACGCCGTGTCGAAGGAGCCCGCATGCGTCGGTCCGTCGGCGCCGACGAAACCGGCACGATCGATCGGGAAGCGCACCGGCAGGCCCTGGATCGCCACGTCATGCACCACCTGATCATAGGCGCGCTGCAGGAAGGTCGAATAGAGTGCGGCGAAAGGCTTGAAACCCTCGGCGGCAAGCCCGGCGGCAAAGGTCACGGCATGCTGCTCGGCAATACCGACATCGAAACAGCGGGTCGGGAAGAATTCCTGCAGCTTGTCGAGGCCTGTGCCGTTCGGCATGGCGGCGGTAATGCCGACGATCTTGTCGTCCAGCATTGCTTCCTGCACCAGCGCCTCGGCAAAGACGCTGGTATAGCTCGGCGCATTCGGCTTCACTTTCGCCTGGGCACCGGTAATGACGTCGAATTTGTTGACGCCGTGATATTTGTCCGCCGCCGCTTCGGCAGGAGCATAGCCCTTGCCCTTCTGCGTCACGACATGGATCAGCACCGGTCCCTGTGCATGGTCCCGTACATTGCGAAGCACGGGCAGCAGATGCTCGAAGGAATGCCCGTCGATCGGGCCGATATGGTAGAAGCCCATCTCCTCGAACATCGTCCCGCCGGTAACGTAACCCCGTGCATGTTCCACGGCACGGGTAATCGCGCGGTCGACATTCTTGCCGAGATAGGCGGTCAGTTTCTTGCCGAAATCGCGGAAGCCCATATAGGTGCGGCCGGAAGCGAGGCGTGCGAGATAGGCGCTCATCGCTCCGGTCGGCGGTGCGATCGACATGTCGTTGTCATTGAGGATGACGATCAGCCGGGCGTCGAGTGCGCCGGCATTGTTGAGCGCTTCATAGGCCATGCCCG
This sequence comes from Rhizobiaceae bacterium, assembly GCA_028865845.1. Taxonomy (GTDB): domain Bacteria; phylum Pseudomonadota; class Alphaproteobacteria; order Rhizobiales; family Rhizobiaceae; genus Rhizobium. The sequence goes on along the minus strand of JAGWJK010000090.1, from coordinate 5,116 downwards.
CCGACATCGCGCCGTCGCCGATCACAGCGATGACCCGTCGGTCGGTGCCATCGAGTTCGGCTGCAACCGCCATGCCGAGGCCGGCGGAAATTGACGTCGAGGAATGTGCCGCGCCAAAGGGATCGTATTCGCTCTCTGCGCGACGGGTGAAGCCCGAGAGCCCGTCTTCCTGGCGCAGCGTGCGGATGCGGTCGCGCCGGCCGGTCAGGATCTTGTGCGGATAACACTGGTGGCCGACGTCGAATATCAGGCGATCGTTCGGCGTGTCGAAGACGCTGTGGATGGCGATGGTGAGTTCCACGACGCCGAGGCCGGCGCCAAGATGTCCGCCTGTCCGCGATACCGCATCGATCATTTCATCGCGCACTTCGCGCGCGAGCTGCGGCAAATCCCGGTCGTCCAGCTTTCGCAGGTCGGCGGGATAGTGGACCTGATCCAGCAGGGGCGTCTTTGGCAATGTTGTCAAGGCTGAAGCCTCTTTCTTGCTGTTCTTGGGCGGCGGCCCGCCGTTACGTCAAAAGAGATTGCGGCGAAAGACGACGAATTCAAGGAGCGCGTCAATAACGAACCTTAAGCGCTGTTAAGAAACCGTCAGCCTTCCGGCAGGGGAATGAATTCTTCCTCGTCTCCTGGCACGATGTCGAAGCGGCCGGTGCGCCATTCTTCCTTGGCTTTTTCGATCCGCTCCTTGGAAGAGGACACGAAATTCCACCAGATATAGCGCTTCGAATTGAGCGCCGCACCACCAAAAAGCATCAGATGACAGCCTTTTTCGGCCGTTTCCAGCGTAATGGCATCGCCTGGACGGAAGACGAGCAGCTGATCCTTTTCGAAACGATCTCCGGCAACGACGAGCGATCCCGACAGAATATAGACAGCGCGCTCCTCATGCGCGGCGCCGAATGGAAATTTCGCACCGGGCTGCAGCTGCAGATCGACATAGAGCGTATCGGAGAAAACCTTGACCGGCGAAGTCACGCCCTCGAAGCTGCCGATGACCACGCGGCCCGTAACGCCGCCGATATCGATCGACGGCAGATCGCTTTTTTCGGTATGGGCGAAGGAGGGGTCTATCTCCTCCTTGTCGTCGGGCAGCGCCAGCCAAGTCTGCAATCCGGACATCGACAGCGGATGGCCGCGCAGATTATCCGGCGTGCGTTCGGAATGCACGATGCCGCGCCCTGCCGTCATCAGGTTGATGTCGCCGGGGCGGATGACCTTTTCGGTGCCGAGGCTGTCCATGTGCCGGATCTCGCCGTCGAAGAGGTAGGTTACGGTCGACAGGCCGATATGCGGGTGCGGCCGCACATCCAGTGCCTCGCCCGGCTTCAGCACGGCCGGCCCCATGCGATCGAAGAAGATGAACGGCCCGACGAGCCGCCGACGGCTGGTTGGGAGCGCCCGCCGCACGGAAAATCCGCCGAGATCCGTCGTGCGCGGAATGATCAGGTTTTCGATCGCGTCACAGGCGAAGGCGTCGCCGGGAAGCGGGTCTTTGCCGGGAAAAAAAGACATGCGGATTAGCTCCATTCGGTCGAAAGCAACCTAGCGGCAAAAGCTGGAAAACTCAAATTTTAGCTTATGATGACATCATGCGCCGTCGAGCGGCTCGGTGCCCTGCGGCTTGCCGGCGCGATCGAGGCGGATCTTCTCGATGCGATTTTCCGCGGCGGAAAGCAGGCCCTCGCAATGTTTCTTCAGGGCTTCGCCGCGTTCGTAGATGGCGATGGAGTCGTCGAGCGCCACATCGCCGCGTTCGAGCCTTGCAACGATGCTTTCGAGCTCGGCCACGGCCTTTTCGAAGGACAGGCCGGATACATCCACCTTGGCGCTCTCAGTCATCGTCAACCTTTCATCATGCGCAGAATATGAAGACCCGCCGATTCGGCCAGGCCTTCCAGATCATAGCCGCCTTCGAGCAGGCTGACGACCCGGTTCTTCGCGCTGCGGTCCGCCGCTTCCAGAATGCGGCCGGTCGCCCAGTCGAAATCCTCGCCCGTGAGGTTGAGCTGCGCCAGCGGATCGCGGTGATGGGCATCGAAACCGGCAGATATGATGATGAGATCGGGCCGGAAGTCTTCGAGTGCCGGCAGGACCCGCGATTTGAAAGCCTCGCGGAAATGATCGCCGCCGGTATTGGGCGAAAGGGGAGCGTTGACGATGGTGTCGTGCGTACCGCGCTCGTCCTTCTTGCCGGTGCCGGGATAGAGCGGCATCTGGTGGGTGGAACAGAACAGCACTGAAGGATCGTCCCAGAAGATATCCTGCGTGCCGTTGCCGTGATGCACGTCCCAGTCGACGATGGCGACCCGCTCGGCACCGTAGGCCTTCTGCGCATGGCGCGCGGCAATCGCCGCATTGTTGAAGAAGCAGAAGCCCATGGCCTTGGTCTTCTCGGCGTGATGGCCGGGCGGGCGGGCGGCCACGAAGACATTGTCGGCCGCGCCGGAGAAGACATCGTCGACCGCCGCCATCGCCGCTCCGACGCCGTGGAGCACGGCCTGAAGCGTCTTCGGGCTGGCATAGGTGTCGGCCTCGAGCTGGTTGATTTCGTTGTCGTCGCCGCTGTCGGGGATCGAGCGCATGACGAAGGTCAGGTGCTCTTCCGGATGGGCGAGCAGCACGGCGTCCTCGTTGGCGATCGGCGCCTTGCGACGGTCCAGTCGGCTGAAATTCGGATGTTCCAGCGCGATGTTCAGGGATCGCAGGCGATCCGGTCTCTCCGGATGTCCTGTCGGCGTGATGTGTTCCAGGAAGATCGGGTGTTCGTAAAGACGTGTGCTCATGGCGCCAGCTTATAGAGGAGATATGACGGCTGCTACCGGACATGGGCTTTATCACCACAATGTCAACAGCCGGTCTTAACCACGTCGTATGACTGCCCGTTTACTTCTCGAAGCGTGATGTTAAGGTTTTCTTAAGGTGGATGCCGCCGAGCAGGAATTGAGTGATGAGTAGATTAGAACGTTCCGATGTCATCGAAATGCGGGTGCCACCTCGCGATGTCGACCGATATGGGCAGATGTTCATCGCATCCTATATTTCGCAGGCGGAAACGGCACTATCGAATTTCTGGCGGGCCCGGCCGATGGTCGATGACGAACCGCTCTATATTGCCAGCAAGGCGTCCTGCTCGCTGCATCGGGCACTGCGCTACGACGATCTCGCCCGCTTCTCGGTGACCGTCAACAAGATCGGCGGCAAATCCATCGGCTTCATGGTCATGGTCGAGACCGGCAACGAACTGGCGGCTGAGGTGGAAATTCTCTGGCTCGCCGTGCGCGGCGAAGAGCATGATCCCGTGCCGCTGCCAGAAGATACCCGCGACTGGCTCTACAAATATCTCGACTGACGCGTGCCTCGGCTTTGGGAGCCGCGACACGCTTTCCGTGCTGCCTGAGCGTCAGCTCCGCTGCGGTAGCAGCGGATAGCCGACCATGACGGCGCGGCCGACCAGGGCAGCGACGAAGGCCTTGATAACATCGCCAGGGATGAAGGCCATCGAGCCGAAGAATGCGCCGGAAAGGCCGGTGCTGCCGGCAATCGCCAGCCAGGCGATGCCGAGAGCGTAGAGAACGACAACGCCGCCGATGATCGATGCGATGAAGAAACCCACGCCCTGGACGAGACCCGACTGTTCTTCATTGACCAGCCACTCGGAGAGGCGGCCGGTAACATAGGCGGCCGGCACCCAGCCGACGAGGAAGCCTGCGGTTGGTCCGACGAAGGCGGCCAGCCCCCCACGCCCGCCCGCCAGAACCGGCAGGCCGATCGCCACCAGCACTTCGACGAACAGGACCGCGATCGCACCACGCTTTCCGCCAAGCACGACGCCGGCCAGCATGACGCCGAGCGACTGCGCCGTGATCGGCACGGGGATGAGGCCGATCGTGATGGGCGGCAGCAGGCCGAGCGCCACGATGATGGCGGCGAAAAGCGCCGAGAGGACGAGATCGCGAGTGCTCATGTAATACTCCGCATGAAGCTGAAATTCCTATTTATTCCGGCCCTTGCCGCCATATGCCCGGTGGTTGTCCGGCTGGCAGTCATGTCCTTGCAGCAGCGTGAAGCTATTCTCGCTGTTCCCTCACGCATCTGGAACGCCTTGCTGTCAATGGTCAATAGCGACTTATCCCAATTCGCCGCGGACGACTGGTCGCGGTGAAGATCGATATCCAAATCACCATGCCTGAAATGGCATTCAATCGCGGCGGATGCCGCGGGCATCGATGGCCGCTGCGATTGCGTCGGCATCGCGCAATGTCAGGATGACCAGCGGCACCAGCGTCGTCGTGATGCGCACCTTGAGGCCGCGCGCTTCATGAGCTTCGCGGATGGAGTGGTAACGGTCGAGGATCTCGGGCACGAAACGGACGACGAGACCGACGGCAAGGCCGAGATCGGCCGCGCGCAGCAAGCCCAACTTCTCCAAGGGGCTGGCAAGGATGGTGATTTCGTCGACAAAAGCGGCGATCGTTGTCGTCGCGGTCACGGTCGCGGCATAGAGCATGAGTGCGGTAAGGCGCAGGACCGTAATGGCGACGGTGGGAAGCGGATTGAAGATCAGGCTAAGCAAGGCCACGGCGAGGATGGTCACGATGACCGGGCGCAGTCTTTTCAACGCCTGTCGCAGGCCCAGCCCGGTGCGAAAATAAAGAAGAACACCGATCGCGACGACGATGGCGAGCAGGACGATGGATTGAGTGAGAAAGAGCAGCACGCCGAGCGCAGCAAGCACCACAAGCTTGATGCGCGGCGATATCCGATGCATCCAGGTTGCTGTGTCGACGTAGAGCGTCTGCATCAGGCGGCTAGCTCCCTGTAAAGGGCGATGACGGCAGCGGGCGTCGCATCCGCCACAAGCCGGCCCTGGTCGAACAACAGCACGCGGTCGAAATCCTCGATCAGCGGCAGGTCATGGCTGATGACGATGACATGTTCCGGCAGGCCGGCAATGGTCTTCTGGACAAGAGCGCGGTTTCTGAGATCGAGCTGATTGGTCGGTTCGTCGAGGATCAGGATATCCGGTCCGGTCACCAGCACCGAGCAGAGTGCCGCCATCTGCAATTCGCCGCCGGACAGCTCATGCGCCCGCCGCTCGGCCAGATGCCGGACG
>JAGWJK010001140.1 GCA_028865845.1 Rhizobiaceae bacterium | reverse complement strand
CTGGTCGACAAGCCGTTCTTTCGAGATCCCGCCATAGTCGCTACCGATACGGGCGACGAGCTGGTTCCCTGTCTTTTCCGCAGCCTCGAGCCGGAAAGTGACCGTGAAGGTGACGTCGAGCTTTTGCAGGGAGCGCATATAGGGCACGAGGTTCATGGCCATCACTTCCGGAGCGAAGGACCTGTCCGGTGTCATGATCTCGACCCTGGCGCCTGACTTTGCAAGGATTTCAGCGGCCTGGAGACCGGCATGATCGCCGGCGTCGTCGTAGACGAGGACGTTCATTCCAGGTTTCACGTCGCCGGAGATGATATCCCAGGAAGACACGACCAGCTCGTTGCCAGCGGAGAGAACCTCGGTATGAGGCAGCCCGCCGGTCGCAATAATAACGATATCGGGGTTCTCCGCCTCAACGGTGTCGGCTTCGGCCCAGGTGTTGAAGTGGAACCGCACACCATGCTTCTCGCACTGGCTCATCCGCCAATCGATGATGCCGATCATCTCCCGCCGACGCTCGCTTTGAGCGGTCAGCCGGATCTGGCCGCCTGGATGCGACGCAGCTTCGAAGACTACGACCTCGTGTCCACGTTCAGCCGCAACGCGGGCGGCCTCAAGCCCAGCCGGACCGGTGCCGACCACGACAACCTTCTTGCGGCCTTCGGCTTTCGCGACCACATGCGGCATCGTCTGCTCGCGGCCGGTCGCGGCATTATGGATGCAGAATGCCAGGCCTCCCTGATAAATGCGGTCGAGACAGTAATTGGCGCCCACGCATGGGCGGATATCGTCTTCGCGCTTCTCGATGATCTTCCTGATGATATGCGGATCGGTCATATGGGCGCGTGTCATGCCGATCATGTCGACCTTGCCAGAGGCGATCGCATGCCGCGCCGTGGCGACATCCTGGATCTTGGCGGCGTGAAAGGTCGGGAAATCGGTGGCGGCCCGCACTTCGCCGGCGAAATCCAGATGTGGCGCGCTCGCCATGCCCTGAATGGGGATGAGGTCGGTCAGACCCGGATCCGTGTCGATGTGACCGCGAACGACATTCAGATAGTCGATCAGGCCGCTTTCTTTCAGGCGTCTCGATATTTCGAGCCCTTCGGCCTTGGTCGTTCCGCCAGCAAGACGTTCATCGCCACTGTAGCGAACTCCGAGGATGAAATCCTCGCCGACCCGTTTTCGGATCGCGGAGAAAACGTCAAGACAGAAACGCATGCGATTTTCGAGCGAACCGGAATAGGGGCCGTCAAGCTCATTGGTCAGCGGCGAGAAGAATTGATCGATCAAATGGCCATAGGCCTCCAGCTCGATACCATCCATGCCGCCGGCCTTCATGCGTTCGGCCGCATCGGCGAAATCTCTGATGATGCGCTCGATGTCCCAGTCTTCGATCTTCTTAGGAAACGCGCGGTGGGCCGCCTCTCGCTGGTGCGATGGCGTCACCACCGGCAGCCAATCGCCCTTGTCCCAGCGCGTCCGTCTGCCGAGATGGGTCAGCTGGATCATGATCGCCGCGCCTTCTTCATGGACGGCGTCGGTCATCTGTCGGATCCAGGGAACGATCTCGTCCTTGTAGGCGAGCAGGTTGTTGAAGACCGGCGGACTATCCTTTGAAACCGCGGCAGAGCCCGCTGTCATGGTGAGCGCAACGCCACCCCTCGCGCGCTCGACCGTATAGGCCCGATAGCGCTCCTTCGGCATGCCGTCCTCCGGATAGGCCGGCTCGTGCGAGGTGACGATGATGCGGTTTCGAAGCGTAAGATGCTTGAGTTTGTAAGGCTGAAGCAGGGGATCGTTCGACATCGGTCGGGCTCCGGACTTGAGGCTGTCGAGAAAACGCTAATCGGAAATGTACATAGGTGTCAACAATGGAAACACCATAGTCGCTTTCACAATACATATATGTACATTTCGATTGTTCGATGATCGGGAGTTTGTTAGAAGATCGGGCATGGAGCAGGCTTCGAACGACACCGGATGGCGCGGATCCCAGGAGGGTTGGCTTGAAGCCGCCTATCAATCCCTGCTGGAATCCGGAG
>JAGWJK010001139.1 GCA_028865845.1 Rhizobiaceae bacterium | reverse complement strand
GCCTCTTCGTAAGCGCCGGTGAGCGCCGCCACCGGCTCGATCGTTCCGGCAGTCTGTGGCGGCGTGCAGACGGCGACGGGATCGGCGCCAGTGGCGGCGATCAGGCCGAGACGCGCCGCGCCGAAGGCGGCGCCGAAATCGCCGTCCGCCGGCAGGTCGACGGGTGCGCCGAGCGCCGTTGCGATCGAGGCCAGCCAGTAGCGCGACCGCGAACCGCCGCCGATCGCGGTGACGCGGGCGATATCGGTGCCGGCGGAGCGCAGGGCTTCGAGGTTGTCGCGGATGGCGAAGGTAACGCCTTCGAGCACGGCCTGCGTCAGCACGGCGCGGCCGCTCTCATGGCCGAGCCCGATGAAGGCGCCGCGAATGGTGGCGTCGTTGTGCGGCGTGCGCTCGCCCGACAGATAGGGAAGGAAAGTCACGCCCGACGGCGCCTTCAGCGCATCGCCGAGTTCGCCTGTCAGTTCGGCGGCGGACTTGCCGGTGACGCCCGAATGCCAGTTGAGGGCATCGGTCGCAGAGAGAATGACGCCCATCTGGTGCCAGGTGTTCGGCAGCGCGTGGCAGAAGGCATGTACGGCGCTTTCCGGCTTCGGCAGGTAGGAGCCGTTGGCCGCGAAAAGCACGCCGGACGTGCCGAGCGAAACGAAAGCGGCGCCATCGCTGACCGTGCCCATGCCGCAGGCCGATGCTGCGTTGTCGCCCGCACCGCCGGCGACGACGACGTCACCCGAAATGCCCCAGTTCGAGGCCAGCTCGCCGCGCAGCTTGCCCGCCGCTTCCGTGCCTTCGACGAGCGTCGGCATCTGCTTTTCGTCGAGGTTGGTGGCGGCCAGCAATTCGGACGACCACTTGCGCTTGCCGGTGTCGAGCCAGGAGGTGCCGGCGGAATCGGACATTTCCGACATGTGCTCGCCCGTCAGCCACAGGCGCAGATAATCCTTCGGCAGGAGCACCCAGCGCACCTTGGCAAAGATATCGGGCTCATGTTTGGCAACCCAGGCAAGCTTCGGCGCGGTGAAACCCGGGAATACGATATTGCCCGTCAGCGCGCGGAAGCGCGGATCGGCATCGAGCGCGGCAGCCTCGACATAGCTGCGCGTATCGTTCCAGAGGATGCAGGGGCGCAGCACCTTGTCGTCGGCGTCGAGCAGCGTGGCACCGTGCATCTGGCCGGAAAGGCCGATGCCGCGCACGGCCGCCAGTTCCTTCGGATGCGCCGCCTTCAAGCCGGCAACCGCTTCTTCGGTGGCGCGAATCCAGTGCGACGGCTCCTGCTCCGACCAGCCCGGATGCGGACGCGACACGTCGAGCCCGCCATTGGCCGAACCGATGATCTTCTGGTTGCCGTCGATCAGCATCGCTTTGACGCCGGACGTTCCGAGATCGAGACCCAAATACATCAGATGTTACTCCCTGTGCCCTGCCCTTCAGGGCAGATTGTCCTTCAAGAAAATTTCGAGGCGGATGCGCTCCTGAGCGGCGATGAAGCCCTGGCCGTCCGCAGTCGCTCTCATGATGCGCATGGCGCTGCGCACCTCATGGCCCGCGTCCTGATTGAGGACGGCATCGATGGTGCCATCCAACAGCGCGGCGCGGGTGTGTTCGGTCAGCTCATGCACGACCACCGTCAGGCCACGCCCCTGTCCGGCGGCTTTCAGCGCCCTGATCAGGCCGCGATTGCCGGCGCCGAGGCTGTAGATGCCGATGATATCACTTTTCTCCGACAGCGCCTTCGAGATCAGCTCATTGGCGATGTCGGGATCGTCCCGGCCTTCGAGAACCGGCAACAGCCGCAGCTGCGGAAATTCCGCCGACATGACGGAGGTGAAACCTTCCAGGCGTTCGCGATGGTCGCGCACCACCATGGAGCCGGCAAGGATGGTGATGTCGCCGCTGCGTCCACCCAGGAACCGGCCAAGAAGCCGTCCCGCCGTCCGTCCGGCGGCGATGTTGTCGACGCCGGCATAGTGATGACGCGTCGAGCCCGTCAGGTCCGAAACCAGGGTGACGACCGGGATCCGCGCCGCCACGAGGCGATCGAC
>JAGWJK010001138.1 GCA_028865845.1 Rhizobiaceae bacterium | reverse complement strand
GTTTGGCGATCGCAAAAGTGTATGCAGATCGCGGCTTCCGGATTTCACTCATTGCCCGGGATTCGGGACGCCTTGAAAATGCCCGCGCCGAACTTGCTGCGAAATGGGGCATCGACCCATCGAATATCCAGATCGCCTCAGCGGACGTCGCCTCCGGCGATCAGACCACAGAGGCGGTGGAAGCGTGCGAGCACGCCTTTGGACCTTGCGATATCCTGATCGCCTCAGCCGGCATCGTCGAACCCTATGCTTTCGATGCCATGCCTGCGGCGGTTTTCGACGAGCAGATCGCCATCAATCTGCTCGGCACCGCAAATGTCATTCGCGCCGTCTACAAAGGCATGAAAGCCCGGCGTGGCGGCAGGATACTGATGGTCTCCTCCGGTGCCGCCTTGATCGGCATTTATGGCTATACCGCCTATTGCGCCTCGAAGTCGGCGCTGGTCGGCTTTGCCGAAGCCTTGAGCGCGGAGGCGGGTATCGTCGGCGTCCGCATCTCCATCTGTTTCCCGCCGGATACGTTGACACCGCAATATCACCGCGAAATGGCGATGCGGCCCAAGGAGGCGGCATTGCTGATGGGAACGGTGCAGCCATGGAGCGCCGAAGCCGTGGCGGCGAAAATCGTCGCGGGTCTCGACCGCAACAGACGGCAAATCCATTTCGGCCTGTCTTTGACCGCACTCAACTATTTCGGTCCGCTGATAAAACCGCTACTGACGTGGTGGTTTTTCAGCAAGCTTCGAAAAATAGCTGGGCAGGGTGGTGATGAAAGCCTTGCGGAGCGGTCAAAGGGAGGCTTTGATCAATCTGGACAACGCAACTCTTGATACCGGCATAAATATGTCACTCCTGCACGGCGTGAAAAGCGATAATAGCATTTCAGAATAAGCGTCTGATTTCAAAGATTCGGATCAGGCGATTAAACATGGCAGTTATTTGGATGGCCGAGTTTTGAAGCTTCATGATTTTCCATTTTTATTGACGGTTGCGTGCTTCGCCTTTTCCTGCGTCGTCATTTTCCTGACAGACCACTTCGCGATGCCGGCCGCCGTCAACAAGCAGAATCACACGCCGAGGAGCGCCAGGCGACTGGCATTCGAGTGGGCGGCGCGGATTCCGGTGATCGCGCTCGTTTATGCCTTTTTCTTCGCGATCTCGTGGCGCCCGCTTTACGGCGCACAGGGCGCAATCAGCTTTTTCGTTATCTTCACCGGGATTTCGCGGGCGAAATTCGAGTTCATCCGTGAGCCGCTGGTGTTTTCCGACATCGCGCTGGTGGTCGATGTCTTCAAGTACAAGGAAATATTCTACGCCACCTCGCTGAATATCGTCTTCTGGGTGATCGCGCTCGGCTACGTCTTCGGCGTCAGCGGCCTCTATATGTATTTCGAGCCGCCGGTGCTGCCGTCGAGCTATGGCTTTTTCTGGGTTCTCGTCATGCTGGCCGTGGCTTTCGGTCCGTGGCTTGCCCTGTTCAGCCGGGTCGTCAGCGATCCCGTGTGCCGGTTCACGCAGAAGGTGCTCGGCAGGGTAGACGTCAAGAAAGATACAGTGCGATTCGGCACCTTCGCGTCGGTGGTCTTCCATTTCGTCATCTGGGTCGGCGTTCGGCGCGAGGCGATCGTCACGCAATTGTCCGAACGCTTCATTTCCGCTCTTCACGACCTTTGGGAACACGGCGACGATGAGCCGCTGATCGTTATCTGGCAATCGGAATCCTTCATCGACCTCCGGCATTTCGGCGTCGAGAACGTCAAGCTGCCCAATCTCGACCGGCTGCGTGAGGAGGCGGCGCAATGGGGCCGCATGACGAGCGTTTTCGAGGGCGGCTATACGCTGCGGACGGAATTTGCGGTGCTGAGCGGCCTCTTGCCGGAAAACGTCCATATCGACGCCAGCTATCCCTATCTGCGCGCCAGTCATTACAAGGACGTGGTCTGGCCGCAGCGGTTGCGCAAGGTTGGCTGGAAAACGCACTTCATCCATCCATACGACAAGACGTTTTTCCTGCGTCACAAGGCGATGCCGCAGCTCGGCTTCGACC
>JAGWJK010000089.1 GCA_028865845.1 Rhizobiaceae bacterium | reverse complement strand
GCGAGCGGGCGAGTAAATTCCTGTCGAAAATTCTGCACCATTGATCTCCCGCTCATAGCTGGATCTCCAGCTACAGACCTGATGCAAAATGGGCCGGTATAGCCGGCCCATCCATAATCAATCCTGTTCGATCGGCACTGGTGCGATCGTCGGCGACCCCTGTCGTCCAAGTCGGTCGGCAACCAGCATCGACAGCATCATTTCCACCAGACCGTTGTTCGCACCCTTCTCGCCAGCACCGCCGCCGACCTGAATCTGCGGCACGAGCGGCAGCCTGCCGTTCTCGATCGCCTCGGCAAAGCGCATGAGGACCTGCGAGTTGAGCTGATAGTCCGGTCCACCGAAGGCGGCGACCTTCTTTTCGGTAGCTTCAGCCTCCGCAAGACCAACGGCGCGCACCTTCTCGGCATCGGCAAAACCGGTCGCCTTGATGCGCTCGGCATCGGCAAGTGCGATGGCCTTGATCCGGTCGGCCTCGCCGAGGCCTGCGAGGCGTACCTTCTCGGCCTCCGCTTTTGCCGTGACCTGAATGGTTTCCGCCTGCTGGCGCGTGCGGGCGAGTTGCGCCTTGCCCTCGTTCTCGCTGATCTCGATGGTGAGCGCGGAGGTCGTGATCTTCGTCTGCTGTTCGGCGAGCGCTTCCTTCTCGCGCAATGTACGCTCTTGGATTGCGGCTGCCTCCTGCAATTTATAAGTCTCGACCTTCTCAACGGCGATCTGGCGTTCGCGCAGCTGGATCAGAATCTGCTCTATGCTGTTCTGGCCATTGTTGGCGCGGGGCGTGCCGATCAGCACTTCCTGGAGTTCGAGACTGTAGGACGAAAACTTCTCGCGCATTTCCTCGCCGGACTTGCGCTGGATTTCGCTGCGCTCCTGCAGCAACTGGATCAGCGTCTTGGTCTGGGCGATGTTCTTGAAATAGGCTGAGACCATCGGATCGAGCGTCTGTTCCACCAGCCGTTTGATATCGCCGAACCGCTGCACGACGAGCGGCGCCTTCATATAGTCGATATGTACGACGACCGAGAGCGGCAATACGGGTTCAAACGCATCCTTGGTGATCAGCGATACTTCGGAAAGATTCTCATCCAGCCTGTGTTCGCCGAACTGCTCCTTGGTCCATTTGAGGACGAAGTTGGTGGTCGGCACGATGACGATATTGCCGGCATAGGTGTTGAACGCGTATTTGCCCGGCAGCAACGGCGTCGACCAGACACCGCGTGCGCCCGTCTCGACCAGCTCGCCATGGCGATAGGCCTGGCCGGAAATATCGGCGCCGTGGCGCCCGGTATAGGAGACGACGACGCCCACGGTGCCGACGCTAATGATCGTTTTTTCGACCAATTCCACGGTCGCAAAGATGCGGTTCAGGAAGTAACTGCCGTCGGCAAGCACCTGCAACTGGCGACCGCGATAGCCGCCGGCATTGAGAAACTTCTCCGGATCCTGAAAATTATTGTGGAAGTTGAGATCCTTGGGGTCGTTGGCGACCGTCGGCGCGATGATCTCTCCGTCAGGCAGAGCCGGGCCGTCATGAATGGTGACGATGCCGATCATGTCCTCGGCGTTATGGATGACCACCGGTTCGAAGCCGTTCCGTTCCGAGATCAGCGAGGACATGTCCGCAAACAGACTTTGTTCCGACGAGCTCAGATTGACGGCGTAGGTCGATTGTGCTGTGAGCACAATGAACTGCGCGAGATTGACGGCATACGTACCTTCGCGCAGGATCTTGCGCTGCGGACCTCTCTGGCCGCCTTTCACGAGAAAGCTGCGGGCGTCCTGGAAGTCATCGGCTTCCATGTTGGAGGCAAGCGTCTGGGTCGGCGGCAGGGGTTTGCCGTCACGGGCAAAGACGTAGCCGATCTGGCCTTGGGGGATGGTGACGAGATTGGCGCGATGCATCGAATACTGGAACGGCATAAAAAAATGCAGGCCGCCGCGCACGACATCCGGCTGGAAGCCGGCCTCGCGGTTAAGCGCAATGAAGCCGTTTTTCACGGAGCCGCGAAAGCTCCAGAGCTTTTCGAGAATGCCAAGCCTGTCATTGGGGATGTAGCGAATCACGCCGCTCCACCGGAAGAGTATTGCCAGCACGATGACCAGCACGGCGATCTCGATCGCCGTCCACTCTATCGGACTGAGGTTGGGTAAAGGTAGGCCTTCCATGTCTTCTCTCCTGTGGGCGCACGGGTTCATCCACCCGACATCCGCCCTGATGGTATTGATTGATAAGACGGGGAGATTGCGCGCCTATGCGGTCGACGCACTCAGGGTGTGTCGAAGGTTTGGTTTGCCTGTTGTCTGGAAAAATGACCGCTCGTCCTTAGTCCCCACTGAGGAACGGCTTGGTCGTGAGTGATCTCACATCGGTGTTGCCTTGATAGACATAACGCCAGACAAAGTAGGCGTTACCCTTATAGGTTTAAAGATGCTCGACGCGAAAATCGCATAAGTACTTCCACCGATTTCGGTATTTCGAGCATTCAATTCTACTGAATTATGCCGTTTAAGGTTTTTGTTCCGGCGGCCGTGTTTGATGCCGAGATATTCCGTTCAAATCGAACACGCAATCTAGGCAAGCAATGTGAAGCCGGCGATGCGATATTGTTCCCGCAGTACCTCGCTCGCGTCGTCGGTGATGAGGCTCGCTCCCATGGGTAACCGCGCCCAAAAAGGTAGCGGCTGATCGTGGAATTTGCTGGCGTCTGCGAGAACGACGGTCGCCCTTGTCCGCTGAATGGCGACCTCTTTCAGGCGGACCTGTTCCAGCGTCGTTTCGCCGAGCCCGAACTCGGAAGATACGCAGTCGGCACCGAGAAAGATTTTGTCGAAGCGAAATGCTTCGATTGTCTGCTCCGCAAGCGGGCCGAACACGCCCTCCGAGTTGGCGCGGTAGCGGCCTCCGAGCTGGAAAAGTTCGATGGGGGCGATATTTGCGAGGATGGCGGCGACGCGGTGCGATTGCGTGACGACGACGAGACCGTTCAAGCGATCCTGCATAAGGGCGAGTTTTTCCGCGAAAGCGCTGATGGTCGTGCCGGCATCGAGGAAGATGGTGGATGCTCCGTCGAGTGTATCGAACGCTGTTTCGGCGATCCTTCTTTTTGCGGCAGCTGCGACGCGCGTACGGAAATCGAAGGTCGGTTCAGCGCGCTGCAGCAGCGTCGCGCCCCCATAGGTGCGTGCAACGATACCCTCCTCGGCAAGTGTTGCCAGGTCACGCCTGACCGTCGCAACCGAAACGCCAAGCGCGTCGCTCAGGGCCTGAACGGTGGGCGCGCCTATTTGCAGCAACCGAACCAGCGCTTCTCTTCTCTGGCTGAAACCGCTCACCATGCCTCCTTCCGGCCGCTTGATACCGAATGCCTCATTCTCTTCATAGAGCCGTAGACGTGGAGAGAGGAGAGCCCACGCATGCTCTCCCGGTAATTTCCGTTTGAGAACTCATCCGTGAATTCGGTGACCCCGGCGAAGGTCGCCGGCACGATCAAGCAGCTTTGCCAGACAGGATCGCGGCCTGGCGCAGTGCGTAGATCAGGCTGCGCTCGTCAGCCTTGCCCGTTCCAGCGATATCGAAGGCGGTGCCGTGATCGACCGAGGTGCGGATGATCGGCAGACCGACGGTCACGTTGACGCCTTCCTCGATACCGAGGACCTTTACCGGTCCGTGCCCCTGATCGTGATACATGGCGACGACCAGGTCGAAGTCGCCGCGCACCGCCCGGAAGAATAGCGTATCTGCGGCAAGCGGGCCTGATACGTCATATCCCTTGCCAACGGCCTCGGTAACCGCAGGCGCGATCTTGATCGCTTCTTCGTCGTGCCCGAAAAGCCCGTTTTCGCCGGCGTGGGGATTGATGGCGCAAACGCCGATGCGCGGCTCGCGGCCCATCATGTTGATGAGCGCCGTGCGTCCGCGCTCGATCGTGCGCAGCACCAGTCCCGGTTCGATCTTCGCGATGGCGTCGATGAGGCCGATATGGGTCGTGACGTGGACGACGCGCAATTTCGGTGAGGCCAACATCATCGAGACTTCCTTGGTGTCCGTTAGATGCGCGATAAGCTCGGTATGTCCGGGGTAACGATGGCCCGCAAGATGCAATGCTTCCTTGCTCAATGGCGCGGTGCAGATGGCGTCGATTTGCCCTGACTTTGCGAGTTCGACGGCCGAGACGATGAATTGATAGGCGGCTTCGCCGCCTTCGCGGCTGACGACACCGAAGGGAAGTTCGGATGGCAGGTCGCCTGTCTGGAGAACGTCGGTTCCGATCTCGTCGGTCGCCTCATCGACCGTGGCGATCGCCCGGACCGGGGCCGTGGACCCTACGATAGCGGCAGCTTGCCGTATTCTGTCCAGATCACCGACGACCACCGGACGGCAAAATTCTCGAACGGTCGGCAATGCCAGCGCCTTGGCGATGATCTCCGGTCCGATGCCCGAAGGGTCGCCCATGGTGATTGCTATGATTGGTTTCGTCATTGCTCGGTCCTTCGAATTCGCCTTGATCGGCAGAGAGATCGTTGAGAGCAATGAAATCGTATCGTTCTGATCTTTTCAATCAAATATTCAAAAAATGATCAATTCGATCATTTTATTTGACGCTGAAGCGCACTCTCCGCTAGCAATCTGCGTGAACCGTTCATCATGAAGGACAGCCATGCCTCTGGAAATTGCCATCGTGGCCGACGATCTGACGGGCGCCATTGATACGGCCACACCGTTTGCGCAATATGGAATGCGGGTGGCGGTTGCGCTGAGCCTGGATCATCTGGACAGGGCTATGGCGGAGGATCCGTCCGTGCTGACCGTCGCAACCGGCACGCGGCATATGAACGAGGCCGAAGCGCGCGCGTGTCTGCTGCAGACCACCAACCTGCTGCAGCGATTCTCGCCGAAACTCTATTTCAAGAAGATCGATAGTCGGCTGAAGGGCAATGTCGTGGCCGAGGTTGTCGCCATGCTGCAGAGTTTGGAGCGCGATCGTGTCGTCATGGTGCCTGCTATTCCCGAGCAGGGGCGGTTGCAGCGGCAGGGGCACGTAACAGGCATGGGCGTCGATCGACCGATCCCGCTGCCGTCGTTTCCGACGTCGATCGGTGTTCACGCACCCGATGTTGAAACTCAGGCCGATCTTGCCGCCGTGGCCGCGGCGGTTCTCGCCGATCCTCGTGCGCTTGCCGTTGGAGCAAGAGGCCTGGGACAGGCGATTGCCGAGCAACTGGCGAATGGAACCGATAATTTTATTCCCGTGGCGGCTGAGTTCCCCATGTTGATCGCCGTGGGTTCGCGTGATCCCATCACGATCAGGCAGATGGAGCACTTGACACGCGTTCGCGCCGATTTGACTGAGATAACGGCTCCAGACGGCGAGTTTCCTGTGCTTGCGGGACAGCATTTACCCATAACGCTCGTGCGATGTGTCGAGACCGGTGCTGCTGTCGACAGCGCAACCGTTGCCCACCGCTTTGGAGAGGGCATTGCGGCGTTGATGCGGCGCCGGATGCCGCGCACGCTGGTAGCATCGGGCGGAGATACCGCCGCTGCCATCCTGCGGGCTGCCGGCGTGGATACGCTGCGTCCGATCGGCGAAATCGGACCGAGCCTCCCGATTTCCTCCTTTCATCTCGACGGCAGCAACGTGCACCTCATCACCAAATCCGGCGGTTTTGGTGCGGAGGATGTTCTCAGCGAGATTGCCGTCAGTGCGCGTTTTCCGGTCTGATCCGCGCCTTCGACGCGGTGCGTAACGGCATCGATCATAAATCGGCAGGAACCTCAAGAAATCGCTTGCGCATAAAAACTTATATTTAGTATAAGCATATCGGGATGAGGAACGCGAATTAATCCGGCTGGCCGTGGGTTCGCAAATCCCGATGTATTTTCGAGGGAATTTGCGGCAATGCCGATATCATCGTCCATTACCTTGATCCGACCGCAGGCAATCGAATTTGGACCGGGCTCCGTGTCAAAGATCGAAAAATGGATCGAGGGTCGTTTCCACCGAATCCTGGTGGTGGCCGATGCATTCAATTCGAAGCGGGTCGACCTGCTCGGCCTGAGCGGCACGGTCACGGTCTTTGATGAGGTTCGTCCAGAACCGGATATTGCCAATCTGAATGCTTTGCTCGCCGTTGCGGAGGTTGCAAAGCCGGACCTCGTCATTGGTTTCGGCGGCGGAAGCGCTATGGATCTTGCCAAACTTGCCGCGGTTTTGCCGGGTAGCGGCTGCACCATCACCGACGTGGTGGGAGTGGAGCGGGTGCCGGCAAAGAGGGCAGCTCTCATTCAGGTTCCGACGACCTCGGGAACAGGAAGCGAAGCAGGAACGCGTGCGCTGGTAACGGACCCGGTCACGCAGAACAAACTTGCCGTGCAAAGCAACCATATGCTTGCCGACCTGGCGGTGATCGATCCGGAGCTCACGCTGACCCTTCCTCCAGCAGTCACCGCTGCGACCGGCGTCGATGCCATGGCGCATTGCGTCGAGGCCTTCACCAGCAGGCGCGCGCATATCAGCGTCGATATGTATGCGATCGAGGGTGTGCGCCTGGTCGGCAAATACCTCAAGCAGGCGGTTGCGGACGGCTCCGATCTGGAGGCTCGCTACGGCCTGTCGCTGGCATCGCTCTATGGAGGCTATTGTCTCGGCCCGGTCAACACCACGGCGGGTCACGCCGTCGCTTATCCGCTCGGCACGCGTCACCATATCGCTCACGGCGCAGCCAACGCCCTGATCTTCCCGCACACGCTGGCATTCAATGCCGAGGCGGTGCCCGAAAAGACCGCGGCCGTTCTTGCGGCCTTGAACGCGCCTTCGCATCTACCGGTTTTCGATGCCGCCTACGACTTCTGTGCGGCACTCGGCTGTGAGATGAAGCTTTCGCGCTTAGCTGTGCCGCACGACGACCTCCCGGCGATGGCCGATGAGGCCCATGCCATCCGCCGGCTGCTCGACAACAATCCTCGCGATATGTCGCCTGACGACATTCTCGCGCTCTACGAGGCGGCTTACTGACGATTTTTCACGATGCGGCGGACGATCGAATAAGACTGTCGTCTTTTGCGTGCTTATATTTAGTATAAGAAAAGATGTATCCGATGCGAGATAAGGCCATGACGAGACTACAAGAGAAAAAGCAAACCTTCATCGCCGAAATGCGGGCCGGCCGCCAACAGGTGGGCCTGCGTTCGCAGCTCTGCAGCCCGATTGCTGCGGAGGTGCTCGGGCTGAGCGGATGCGATTATGTCTACATCGACATGGAGCATTCTCCCAACGACCTGATGTCGGTGTTGCAGCAGGCTCAAGCCATTGCCGGCACGCCGGCGCACGTTCTCGTTCGGCTCCCGAAACTGGATTCGCTGCTTATTCAGCAGCTTCTGGATCTCGGTATCGAAAACATCGTGGTGCCGATGGTGGAAACGGTGGAAGAGGCGCAGATCGCTGTTGCGGCCACCCGATATCCGCCGCACGGCGTGCGCAGCGTCGCAAGAGTTCATCGCGGCAACGGCTATGCTGCAGGCAGCGATTATTTCGATGAGATCGACAGACGCGTCTGCCTGATCGTCATGATCGAGACCAAAGCGGCGCTGAGCGGGATCGAAGAGATCGCCGCAGTTGACGGCGTGCATGGGGTGCTGATCGGACCGGCCGATCTTGCCGCCGATCTCGGACACGCCCGCGCTCCCAATCATCCCGACGTGATGAACGCCATTGCCGATGCAATTCCGAAAATCCGTGCGGCTGGTGCCTTTGCTGGCATGTCGGCAGGAGATGGTGCCGCCGGTCGAAAATGGCTGGATGTCGGCTGCCAATTCGTCTCTGTGGCAGGCGATATCCAGATGCTCGCCGGCCAGGCGCGCGCAATGGTCAAAGGGGCTTCGGCATGATGGATAGCCACCCCCTGGATCAGGTCGCACCCCTGACTCTGTTCGAGAAATTGTGGAACAGCCACGTTGTCGTCACGTCGCCGCATGGCGAAGATCTGCTTTATGTCGATTTCAACATGATCAACGAAGGCGGAGCGTTCCTGGCTTTTGACCAGCTTCGGCTGGAAGGACGCAAGGCCCGTCGGCCGATGCAGCAGATGGCCGTGACTGACCATTATCTTCCGACGATCAATCGTGCCGCCGGAACGGCGGGCATCGCGAATCCCGAAATCCGCCGCGTTGTCGAAATGCAGGCAGAAAACGCCCGGGATTTCGCCTTGCCACATATAGATATGCATCATCGCATGCAGGGCATCGTCCATGTGATCGCGCCGGAGCTCGGTATTGCGCAGCCCGGGTTGATGATCACCTGCAACGATTCGCATACGGCAACGAATGGCGCCTTTGGGCTGCTGGCCTCGCCCATCGGCGCATCCAATCAGCTTCGGCACGTCATCGCCACTCAAACGGTATGGATGAGCCGCCCGAAGCCGATGCGGATCGTCATCGACGGCGAACTGCCCGACGGCGTGACGCCAAAGGACATTATTCTCAGCATCATTGCGCGCATCGGGGTCGGCGGCGCCGTCGGATACGCGATCGAATATGCGGGATCGACGATCCGGTCTATGTCTATGGAAGGGCGCATGACGATCTGCAACATGTCGGTCGAGGCCGGCGCGAAGATCGGCGTGATTGCGCCCGACGACACCACATTCGCCTACCTTGCCGATCGCCCGAAGAGTCCCAAGGGTGAAGCGTGGACCAGAGCTTTGGCGTATTGGCGTACTCTGCATAGCGATGAGGGCGCGGTTTTCGCTCGCGAGCTGTACATCGATGCGTCCAAACTTTCGCCGATGGTCAGTTGGGGCACCAGTCCGGAGGACTGTTCGCCGATTGACGGCATGGTCCCTGATCCGGCGACCATCGCTGACAGCGACCGCCGCCGCCATATCGAGCGCGCGCTGGAATATCTCGACCTTGCGCCGTTGACGCCGCTCAAGGACATCCGCATCGACCGCGTCTTCATCGGTTCGTGCACTAATAGCCGCATAGAAGATCTGCGCAGCGCCGCTGCCGTTCTGAACGGTCGCCGCTCTGCCGTGCCAGGTATGGTTTCTCCCGGCTCCTCGTCCGTGAAGCGCCAGGCCGAGAGCGAAGGCCTCGATGCCATCTTCAAGGCGGCGGGTCTCGAATGGCGCGACGCCGGCTGTTCGATGTGCAACGGTTCTAATGGCGAACTGGTGGCGCCCGGCGAACGTGCCGCATCGACGACCAACCGCAACTTCGAAGGCCGTCAGGGGCGAAACGCCCGCACCCACATCATGAGCCCGGCAATGGTCGCCGCTGCTGCCGTGGCTGGCCACTTGACGGATGTTCGCAGCCTGGCAAAACAGGAGAACGCGCAATGAAACCGTTCGTGACTTTGACGGCGGTCGCAGCTCCGTTGGAGATCGCCAAGATCGACACTGGCATGATCCTGCCCGGACGCTACATGCGCCAACACCGCCGCCCCGGCCATGACTACAGCGAAGCCTTTCTGCACGATCTGCGCTTTAATGAAAAAGAGCAGCCGCGCGCCGATTTCCCGCTCAATCAGCAGGCCTATAAAGGATGCGAGATTCTGGTAACGGATGCCGACTTCGGCTGCGGCTCGTCTCGCGAGGGGGCTGCGTACGCAGTTCTCGATTTCGGCTTGCGGGCCCTGATCGGGCCAAGCTTCGGCGACATCTTCTTCGCAAACTGTCTTCAGAATGGCATCCTGCCGATCGTTCTGCCCTATGAGGCCATTCATTCTCTATGGCGGCAATTGCGGCTGACGCCTGGTTCGACAATAACCATTGACTTGCCGGCGCAATCCGTCACCGCCCCCGACGGCTCGGTTTTTGATTTCGACATCAATGCCTTGCGAAAGCAGAGATTGATCGAGGGCGTGGACGATATCGATGTCACTCTGGGCTATCTCTCGGCCATCGAAGGTTTCGAGGCGGC
>JAGWJK010001137.1 GCA_028865845.1 Rhizobiaceae bacterium | reverse complement strand
ATTCCGCGAGTTTCCCCCTTTTCGATTCATTACGCGGCCGGTATGGCCTCGTTCTTTCACCGCCCGGCCCCCATATCAGTCTGCGATCTTTCTAAAGCGCGGAACCGGTGGCCGAAGGATCGAGTCTTTGGAGCATTTCATGTTTGGCTGGTTTGAACGGAGACTGAACCCCTTTCCGAGCGAAGTACCGGATGTACCGCCGAAGGGTCTCTTTGCCTTCTGCTGGCACTATACCAAGCCGGCGGCCCCTTGGTTGATCATGATGGCGCTCCTCACCATGCTCATCGCGATCGGCGAGGTGGCGCTGTTCCAGTTTCTCGGGAACATCGTCGACTGGCTGACGCATGCCGACAAGGCGACCTTCCTGCAGACGGAAGGCGGCAAGCTCTTCTGGATGGGCGCCATGGTGCTCGTCGGCCTGCCGACGGCAGCCGTGCTCGACTCGATCATCATGCATCAGGTGCTGCTCGGCAATTATCCGATGATCGCCCGCTGGCAGATGCATCGTTTCCTGCTGCGTCACAGCATGACGTTCTTCGCCAACGAGTTCGCCGGCCGTGTCGCCACCAAGGTGATGCAGACGTCGCTTGCCGTGCGCGAGACGGTGATGAAGATCCTCGATGTCTTCGTCTATGTCGTCACCTACTTCCTGTCGATGATCCTGGTGATCGCCGCGGCGGACTGGCGGCTGATGCTGCCGATCTTGGCATGGCTGGCGGTCTATGTCGGCATCGTCTCCTATTTCGTGCCGCGGCTGCGCAAGATCGCGGCACAGCAGGCGGATGCGCGCTCGACGATGACGGGTCGCGTGGTCGACAGCTACACCAACATTGCGACCGTGAAGCTGTTTTCGCATGCGGGCCGTGAGGAGGGCTATGCCAAGGCAGGCATGAACGAGTTCCTGCAGACCGTCTACGGGCAGATGCGCAAGGTGACGATGTTCTACGTCGCGGTTTACCTCAACAACTGCGTGGCCTTGTTCATCATTTCGGCGCTGTCGATCTGGTTCTGGTTGAGCGGCTCGATTTCCGTCGGCGCCATCGCCATCGCCATCGGCCTTGCGATGCGCGTCAACGGCATGTCGCAATGGATCATGTGGGAAGTTTCGGCGCTGTTCGAAAACATCGGCACGATCTATGACGGCATCGAGATGCTGACCAAGCCGCACGACATCGTCGATGTCCCGGCGGCGCCGCTGATCACCGCCAAGCACGGCGCGATCCATTTCGATCATGTGCGCTTCCATTACGGCAAGGCCAAGGGTGTCATCGACAATCTGTCGTTCGACATCCGCGCCGGCGAGAAGGTCGGTCTGGTCGGCCGTTCCGGCGCCGGCAAGACGACGCTGATGAACCTGCTGCTTCGGTTCTACGATCTGGAAAGCGGGCGCATCACCATCGATGGCCAGGATATCGCCAAGGTATCGCAGGACAGCCTGCGCTCGCTGATCGGGGTGGTGACGCAGGATACGTCGCTGCTGCACCGCTCGATCCGCGACAACATCGCCTACGGACATCCGGAGGCGACCGATGCCGAGGTGATCCAGGCGGCCAAGCGCGCCAATGCCTGGGAGTTCATCGAGGGGCTGGCCGACATGCAAGGCCGCCAAGGCCTCGATGCGCAGGTCGGCGAGCGTGGCGTCAAGCTCTCGGGCGGCCAGCGGCAGCGTATCGCGATCGCCCGCGTCTTCCTGAAGGACGCGCCGATCCTGGTGCTCGACGAGGCGACCTCGGCGCTCGATTCCGAGGTCGAGGCGGCGATCCAGGAGAGCCTGATGGAGTTGATGACCGGCAAGACGGTGATCGCCATCGCCCACCGGCTGTCGACCATCGCGCGCATGGACCGGCTGGTGGTCATGGAGGCCGGGCGGATTATCGAGGCCGGCACGCATGCCGAGCTGGTCAAGGCCGGTGGGCTGTATGCGCGGTTGTGGGCGCGGCAGACGGGCGGGTTTATTTCGGAAGAGGCGTAGGGGGCGGTGCACCGCAAGCAAGAAACCCCACCACCACCGGCCATTTAGGGCCTGGCCTCTAAGGCGCTGGCCGGCGGT
>JAGWJK010001136.1 GCA_028865845.1 Rhizobiaceae bacterium | reverse complement strand
ATTGTCATACCACAGATGTTCCAGACGAGGCGAGAAATGCGGAGATTGTGAGGTGATGAACGACTGAGCGCGGCGCATCCCTGCGATCACAGCCGCTTGGCCATCCAAAGGTGCGGCTGGCCCTCGTCCTCATAGTCGACGTCGCTGATCTGCACATAGCCCTGCTTGGCATACAGATCATGCCTGTATTCCTGGGCATGCAGCTTCACCAGTTTGGCGCCGGCTTCGCGCGCGGCCTCGTCGCTTGCAGCAATGATCACACTGGCCAAGCCCTGGCGGCGAAATGACGGCATGACGGCTACACGCCCCAAAAGGTAAGTTTCCGCCGCCGCCACGCCCTCGTCGAGCGCGCATCGGGGCGACTGCGGGCTTTCGGGCGAAAGCGCTCGCTCCAAAGATTCGGGGAACACGCGTGAGCATCCGGCCAGCTCGCCATCGATATAGAGCGTCACGTGAACGCAGGCAGGGTCGTCGTCAATGCTGTCGAACTCGTTCTCATAGCCCTGCTCGTCCATAAAGACGGTGCGTCGCACCGCAAAGGCATCGTTCCGCTGGTTGGTCTTGATCTGCTGAGACATGAAGATCCCTTTATCCGCCGGTTCGCCTGCACAGCATTTATCGGTAGGCAAAGCATATCATC
The DNA here is from genome assembly GCA_028865845.1 of Rhizobiaceae bacterium. Lineage (GTDB taxonomy): Bacteria > Pseudomonadota > Alphaproteobacteria > Rhizobiales > Rhizobiaceae > Rhizobium. The sequence continues at coordinate 1,416 of JAGWJK010001136.1, read as the reverse complement.
CATATATTCTGATCGTATCGTTTTCCCGCGCCCAGTCACAGCAGCGGTTCGTTCGCGTCAGGCGCGAACTTGCCATAGAACTCGGCCGCCGCGACACCCGCCTTGCTCCCGACAGACGTTAAACTGTCTTCTTTGCAGGATCGTCCAGCGCCGGATTGTAGAAGAGCGACAGCGTCAGGCTTTTGGCGATCCGCTCCGAGGTCGCCTCGAACCAGGCTTTCGCTTCCTGGGACGGAGCGATGTCGGCAAGTGTCGCGGAAAAGAGTGCGAGCCATTCGGGAAAGAGATCCGGTGCCATTCCCTCGACGCCGAGATGCGCCTGCACCGGTTTGCCGTCATAGGCGCCGTTCTTCAGCGCGATGGACGACCAGAAGCGTTTCATCTTCTCCATATGGTCGGGCCACCGCCCGGCGAGCCGGCCGTCGAAAACCGGACCGAGCCGCGGATGAGCCTGGATGCGGCCATAAAATGTCTCGACCAGCAGGTCGATGAAGACTTCGTCGACGCCGATGCGCGCCATCTCCGCAACGGCCTTTTCACGGATGCCGGCCACATGGGCGGCGCGGGCCTGCAATTCATTGTCCATCATGTTCACTCCAGGCAAGGCGCGCTGTTCGCATCGCGAAAGCCGCCGCGCGGCTCCTATGTATGTTTTTCCGCGCTGCAACCAAGGCGTCATGCGATGGTTGCGGCAATCTGTCAAAGTCGTGGCCGCAATCATTCCCGCTTCGGACATGTCCGGTGCTGCGATCTTTCGGCGTGCCGACGCAGCTTTCTCCTTGACCCCTACAGTCGCTCTCCTTAGAATTAGAATAATTCTAAAATGGAGATTATCATGTTGCTCCGCTTGTTCCGCTCGCCGAAACGTTCCTTTAGCTCTTTATCCGAACAGGAAATTCTCGCCATCGGCATCGCGGCCGAAGAAGACGACTCGCGCATCTATCTTGCCTATGCCGACAGCCTGCGGCCGCATTTTCCGGACTCCGCCAAGGTGTTCGAAGGCATGGCCGAAGTCGAGGATACCCATCGCAAGACGCTGATCGACATGCACCGCAGGCGGTTTGGCGAGCGTATCCCGCTGATCCGGCGCGAGCATGTCAGCGGTTTCTACGAACGCAAGCCGGATTGGTTGCGCAAGAATCTCTCCCTTAACGCCATTCGTGCCGAAGCCGAGGCCATGGAGCAGCAGGCCTATAGTTTCTACGTCGAGGCGGCCAAGCAAGTTTCCGATGCCTCGACGCGTCAGCTTCTCGGCGATCTGGCGCTGGCGGAGCAGGGGCATGAGGATATCGCCCGCATGCTCGGCGAAAAGAACACGCCGGAAACCGTCAAGAAGGAAGAGGATGCGCAGGCTCGCCGCCAGTTCGTGCTCACCTATGTCCAGCCGGGCCTTGCCGGCCTGATGGATGGTTCCGT
>JAGWJK010000088.1 GCA_028865845.1 Rhizobiaceae bacterium | reverse complement strand
CAGATCGTTTTCCTGAAGAATGAGGGCTCTATAGGCGTGAAGAATGGCATGCTCGCCAAGGTCGTGCAGGCTTCCGCCGGTCGTGTCATAGCACAGGTCGGAGAAGGCGAGCATCTTCGACAAGTCGTCGTCGAGCAGCGCTTCTACAACGCGATCGATTATGGTTATGCAACGACCATCCACAAGAGCCAGGGAGCGACCGTCGATCGGGTGAAAGTGCTGGCGTCCCTTTCTCTCGATCGTCATCTCGCCTATGTGGCGATGACCCGCCATCGCGAGGATCTCGCCGTCTATTATGGCCAAAAGTCCTTTGCCACAGCCGGCGGCTTGATCCAGATCCTATCGCGCTCGAACGCGAAGGAAACGACACTCGATTATAGCAGCGCAGCCTTTTACGCCCAGGCGCTTCGTTTTGCTGAGGCGCGTGGCCTCCATCTTATCAATGTCGCCCGGACGATCGTCCACGACCAAGTGCAATGGACTGTCCGGCAGACCGCCAAGGTGCTCGACCTCGGCGCCCGTCTTGCCGCAGTCGCCGCCAGGTTCGGCATTGGTGAGCCAAGACCGGAACTACCCACCTTCAATGCAAACAAGGCTGTAACACCCATGGTATCTGGTACGACCATCTTCTCGACTGCGATTGGTCAGGCTGTTGAAGACAAACTCGCGGCCGACCCCGCACTCAAGGACAATTGGGAGGCGATCTCATTCCGATTCCATTCGATCTACGCTGATCCGGAGGCTGCCTTCAAAGCCGTTAATGTCGACGCCATGCTGGCTGACAAGGATATTGCCAAAGGGACGATCGAAAGGCTTGCGGGGCAGCCGGAAAGTTTTGGAACGTTGAAGGGAAAGACTGGCTTTTTCGCGGGCCGCGCGCAGATCCAGGCTCGCGACAGAGCCTTGGTCAATGTTCCGGCCCTTGTTCATGAACTTGGACAGTATTTGTCGAGGCGCTCGGAGGTTTTGATTCGTTTTGAGGAGGAGGAACGGGCTGCGCGTGCCAAGGTGTCGATCGATATCCCGGCTTTGTCTTCCAGGGCCATGCAGGTGCTCGAGCGCGCGCGCAATGCGATCGATCGCAACGACCTGCCGGCTGGTCTTGCATACGCGCTCGCAGACCAGGCGGTGAAGTCAGAGTTGGACGGTTTCGCCAAGGCGGCGGCACGGCGCTTCGGTGAGCGAGCTTTCCTGCCCCTTGCGGCCAAGACTGCGGAGGGACAGACCTTTGAGGCACTCTCGGCAGGAATGCAACCGGCACAGAAGAGCGAGCTCCGATCCGCCTGGGCAACGCTGCGAACGGTGCAGCAGCTAGCAGCCCACGAGCGCACGACGATCGCATTGAGGCAGGCCGAGGTACTCCGCCAAAGCCAATCTAAGGGACTGTCGCTGAAATGACACCGCCCACGGCGCAATCCGGCAAGTAGTCGCGCGCTGAGTTGGGAACTTCTTCAAGGGTGCGCAATACGAAGCGACGCTGAAACTGGTGAATGTCCAATGCCCAGGGGCGCTCGAGTTAATCTTGTGACTCGGCGCTAGCCACTGGTAGACTGCAACGCGAATGGGCCGGGATAGCTCGATGTGGGCACATACTTGAGACCGGTTAGCTGCGCCGCGTCACTTCTGCGCTAAGTCGGTGTCGCGACAGCTGCATCCGATTGATGATCAAGCTGAGTCAACAAGGCTGGACATTTTCCGACACCTTTTTGGACGCGATCGGTGTGATAGGCAGTTCGCAAAATTTCGATATTTTTCGCGGAGAATGACAGGATGAAAGATCGTTCTCAGATATGCTTAGTCCGCCTCGATCGTCGCAAATGCCAAGGGTGAGCGGGAATTGGAGGTGCTATTTAACCAAATGTGTTCAGCAACGGGCGGCTTGCTGCTGATCGTCGCTATTGGGATGGGGTATGTGAGGTTCTGCGGCTGAGCGATAGGCAAGCCTGCCATAGCTCATCAAGGCAGATAATCATGAGTTATAGAAAGGTGACCTATAGCTCATGCAATGACCCGAGGAAGTGCACGGATACGATCCTTCCCGTAAGAGAAACATCGCCCTTGGCGGATTCTGCAAGCGAACCGGCTTCAGGGCGCAGCGCCAGCGAGACAGTGTCGCCGGGCTTGTAAGCGGTGACCGACTGCTTCAGCGTCACGCCCTGGTCGCCGGTCGTAATGCGGCTGCTGTCCGGATCGACGACCTTGCCTTCGATGAGGTTCAGCGTGCCGACGAAGGAGGCGACGAAGCGGGTGGCCGGCGTATTGTAGATCTCGAAGGGCGTGCCGATCTGGTCGGCGCGGCCGGCATTCATGACGACGATGCGATCGGAGATCGACAGAGCTTCTTCCTGGTCGTGGGTGACGAAGACCGTGGTGATGCCGAGCTGCTGCTGGATGGCGCGGATTTCTTCGCGCAGCGACACGCGGATCTTCGCGTCGAGCGCCGAGAGCGGCTCGTCAAGCAGCAGCACCTGCGGCTTGACGGCGATGGCGCGGGCAAGCGCCACGCGCTGCTGCTGACCGCCGGACATCTGGAACGGATAGCGGTTGGCGAGATGATCGAGTTTGATCAGCCCGAGCATTTCCTTGACGCGCTTGTCGATCTCGGGCTTGGCGACGCCGGCAACCTTGAGGCCGAAGGCGACGTTGTCATGCACGGTCATGTTCGGGAACAGCGCGTAGGCCTGGAACACCATGCCGATGTTGCGCTGGTTCGGCTTCAGCGGACGCTGATCCTTGCCGTTGATCGTCAGCGTGCCGGCGGACGGGGTTTCGAAGCCGGCGATCATCCGCAGAACGGTCGTCTTGCCGCAGCCCGACGGTCCGAGGAAGGAGATGAATTCTCCCTTCTCGATATGCATGTTGAAGTCATGAACGACGTGGGTTTCGCCGAAAGATTTCTTGATGTGTGTCAGTTCGAGAAAAGCCATGGTGAGGAGCCTTACGCCTTAATCGGAGCGGATTTTGAGAAACGGGAGACCAGCTGGAGAAGGCCCATGCTGAGCCAGGTCACAGCGAGCGCAATAATCGCCAGTGCCGACGGCTCGTAAGCCTTGTTGGCGCCGACAAGCTGCATATACGGGCCGAAGGCCGGTTGATTGAGCAGCGAGGCCATGGTGAATTCGCCCATGACGATGGCAAGCGTGATGAAGGCGCCCGAAAGCACGCCGCTCATCACATTGGGGAAGATACAGCGGAACATGATGGTCGTCCACTTCGCGCCGAGGCTTTCGGCTGCTTCCGTCAAGGTGCCGACGTCGATCGTACGCATCGCCGTGTCGACCGAGCGATACATATAGGGCAGGGACAATACGATATAGGAGCACACCAACAGGAAGGTGGTGGTCTGGCTGTAACCCGTCAGCGGCAGGATCGACGACGAGTTATAGAGGCGCAGGTAGCCGAAGACGATAACGATAGCCGGGATGACGAGCGGCATCAGCGTGACGAACTCGACGAACGGACGGAGCTGCGGCAAGCGCAGGCGTCCCCAATAGGCCGTCGGCACGACGAGCAGCATGCCAAAAACGATCGTCAGCAGCGCCATCACCATCGAAAAGCCGAAGGCGGTGAGGAAGCCGAAGTCCGAAAAGACCGACCGATAGGCGTCGAAGCTGTAGGCATCGCGGCGCATGCGCAGCGAAAACTCCAGCGTACCAATGAGCGGAACGAAGAAATAGATGACGCCGATGGCGACAGCGATCCAGGCAAAGAATTTTTGCAGCTTCATTTTTGCCACCGTTCAGCGCGCATGCGCATCAAGATATAGATGACGTTCGAAATACCGGTGATGATGATCATGCCGAGGGCAAGCGCATAGCCAAGGTTGGCATTGTGCAGAACGTCGCCGCGGATCTGGGCATAGAGCACGATCGGAACGATGTTCAGCGAGCTGCCCGTCAGTGCGATCGCGGTCGCGATGGCGCCGAAGGAATTGGCAAACAGCAACAGGGTCGTGCCGAGAAGGCTGGGCCAGAGGATCGGCAAGGCGACCATGGTCCAATACTGCTTGTTCGTCGCGCCGAGGATGGAGGCGGCTTCGCGCCATTCCTTCTTCATGCCGTCCAATGCCGGCGTGATGATCAGCACCATCAGCGGGATCTGGAAGTACATGTAGGTGATGGTGAGGCCGAAGAAACTCAGAAGATTAAAGCCGGTCGAATAAAGGTTAAAACCGTAATGGGCTAACAAAATGGTCACCAGGCCCTGGCGGCCCAGCGTGGCAATAAATGAAAAGGCCAGCGGAACGCCGGCGAAATTGGAAGCGACGCCCGAAAACGTCAGGAAGGCATGGCGGATCCAGGTGGGCAAACCACCGAGAACCAGCGCCCACGCCAGGTAGAAGCCGATGATGGCACCACCGAGCGCCGAAGCGACTGAAATTTTGATACTGATCCAGTAAGCGCCCATGATCGTCGGTGTGAAGAGATCACCGAGGTTCTTGAGCGTAAGGCTCCCGTCCGGCGTCAGGAATGCGCCCATGACGAGGTAGAGCGTCGGAATAATCAGGAACAACAGTGTGAAGATCGTGAAGGGGGCGATGCCCAGCCAGTCGACGACCACACGCTTGTTGATCAGGGGTGCGGTACTGATCGTTGATGTTGTCACGGTGCTCATGAGGGGCCTAGTTTGCTACGTCGGAAAACGGAAAACCTCCCCGCGCAGGGCGGGGAGGTCATGTCAAACCAGTTTACTGTACGTTCGAGCCGACGACGCTGTCCCACTGCTTGGTGATGACAGCCGAACCAGCAGCCTGCTCGTCGAGCGTCGGGAAGACAGCCTTTTCATAGGCTGCTGCCGGCGGCAGCTTGTCGAGGAGGTCCTGCGGAACCTTCTTGTTCTTGGCGAGGTCGTTGAACCGGATCGGGTGGCAATAACCCTTCAGCCAGCCAATCTGACCTTCGTCGGAGTACAGGAATTCCATCCACAGCTTGGCAGCGTTCGGGTGCGGAGCGAAAGCCGAGATCGCCTGAACGTAAACGCCGGCGATAACGCCAGAAGCCGGAACGGTGACGTCGACCGGCGGGTTGCCGTTGAGGCTGTCGCGCCATGCGAGGCCGTTATAGTCCCAGGCGACGACGATCGGGGTCGAGCCCTGAGCGAGCGAAGCGGACTTGCCGATGATCGGAACGAAGTTGCCGGCCTTGTTTAGCTGGGCGAAGTACTTCAGGCCAGCGTCGCCGATCTTGGCGGCGTCCTTCTCGCCAGCGGCGAGACCAGCAGCGTAAACAGCCTGAACAGCCTGGTTCGAGGCGCGCGGGTCGCCAGCGAGCGATACGGTGTTGGCGAATTCCGGCTTCTGGAGGTCAGCCCAATCCTTCGGCGGGTTCTTGACGACGTCCTTGTTCACGACGAAGGAGAGAACGCCGTAATAGTCGCCGTACCAGTAACCGTCAGCATCCTTGGCGCTGTCCGGGATCGAATCCCAGGTCGAGACCTTGTAAGGCTGGATCAGGCCGTCCTTCTTGGCGGTCGGGCCGAAGGAGAGACCAACGTCGATAACGTCAGGAGCCTGCGGGCCGGTGTTGCCCTTGTTGGCGCGGATGGCTTCGACTTCATCGCCCGAACCGGCGTCCGGGTTCAGCTCGTTGACGTCGATGCCGTACTTTGCCTTGAAGGCAGCGATCAGGTCGCCATAACCGCACCAGTTGTGGGGCAGGGCGATAGTCGTCAGCATGCCTTCCTTCTTGGCGGCAGCGATGAGGTCTGCGCTCGGCTCAGCAGCAGCGATAGCGGTCGAAGCGACGAGCATCGCAGTGGAGAGCGTCAGAAGACGATGAATAGTCGAGATCACTGGTATTCCTCCTTTTGGGTTTGTCAGTGTCTGGCGTTGCTGTTAATGACGTTGCATGAAGGTTGTGTGACGGCTTTAAGGGCCTCATGTTTCCCACAAACCTTGGGAATTTCTTTATTAGAGGCGAACTGTGACAGGCGCTGTTTCGCCGGCCGATCCGCAAGTTACAATTTTCTCTTGCCCCTTCCTCCTAACCTAGCTTGCGGAACAGCCTGGTCTGCTCGAACAGGCCTTCCAGGGTTTTCATGCGCTCGCTCGTTTCGTCCCAGGTCGAGCTTTGCACGGCTTCGATCAGGGCTTCGACGATGAAGAGGGTGACGACGGACGAATCCCAGGCCGACGGCGCCTCGATCTGCACGCGGAACGTGTGTCGCGCATGCTTGGCGGCGGGAGTCGCCCACTGGTCGGTGAAGACGATGATCTCGGCTCCGCGCCGCCGCGCGGCGGCGGCGAGATTGACCAATTCCTGCTCGTAACGACGGATATCGAAGATGACGAGCAGATCGCCGGGATTCATGTTCAGGACGTATTGTGGCCACGAACTCGAATTGGACGAGAGCAGCGTGGTATTCGGCCTGATGACCTGCATATGTGTAAAGAAATATTCGGCGAGCGCGCCGGTTATGCGGCCACCAACGAAATAAAGCCCGCGTTTGCGCTCGGACAGGAGCGCAGCGACGCCATCGAACGTTGCGGCATCGATGTCGGTCAGCGTCTGCCGCAGGTTTCCCATGATGGCATCGGCGAAGCGGTTGAGGATGTGCGTACCGGGGGCGTTCGTCGCCCAGCGGTCATGTTTGGTCAGCGGATTCGAGATGGTGGCCTCGACCTCCTGGTGGAGGCGCGACTGAAAGTCGGGATAGCCCTTGAAGCCGAGCTTCTGCACCATTCGCGCCACGGTCGGCGTTGAAACACGCGCATTTTCGGCAACCGTGGTGATACTGCCCAAGCCCGAAACCGGATAGTTTTCGAGCAGGCTGGTGGCAAGTTGTTTTTCGGCGCGCGTCAGCCCTTCGAATTGGGCATGGATTACGTCCGACACTGTCTTCGACGCATTGCTCACTCGATTTTTGCTCCCCGGGACGGTCTTATGCCAGTCTCCTCGCAGGATATAACAACGCTGTCACAATTCGAGTCAATGTCACAAATGAAGAAATAATTTCAGTTTCCGGTTGACACTCGCCCAAACCTGAAGAATTCTTTTCTTATAAAGATTTTATTAGGAAGTGTGGGGCACCCCTAATGCTTGCGCAGCAAGGCGTTCTGACGGAAGCGGATGGAGATTGCGTCGCGGTCGAGAGGCCCGACGGAAAAAGTCCGTTTTTTATCATCTGCGAGCATGCGTCCCGCACGCTACCGGAACAGTTCGGCGATCTCGGGCTTCCGGCCGAAGCGCTTTCGAGCCACATCGCATGGGATCCGGGGGCGCTGGCCGTCGCCCGGAAAATATCGGCAAGCCTTGATGCCACTCTTGTGCACCAGCGCTTCTCTCGGCTGATCTACGATTGCAATCGTCCGCCCGAAAGTCCGGGCGCCATGCCGGAAACCAGCGAAATATATTCGATTCCCGGCAATCATCACCTTGCTCCCGAAGCCAGGCGCGCGCGTACCGAGGCGCTCTATATCCCGTTCCACGAGCGCATACGGACGCTCTTGAAAAATCGGGCGGCGCGGGGACAAAATAGCGTGATCGTGACGATCCACAGCTTTACGCCCGTCTACAACGGCAAGCAGCGGGCCGTGGAACTCGGAATTCTGCACGACGAGGACCGCTGGTTGGCGGATCGTATGCTCGATGCGGCCGCGCAGGCGCCGCTCTATCGCACCGAACGCAACGAGCCTTACGGGCCCGAAGACGGCGTGACCCATACGCTGAAGCTGCATGGTCTCGCCAATGGATTGCATAACGTAATGATCGAGGTCCGAAATGACCTCATCGGGGACGACGTCGGTCAAGGGGTTATGGCCGACTATCTCACGGGGCTTCTCCAGAGCAGTCTGGAAGCCCGATAATACAAAGAAAAACCCCGGGGAGCAGTTCAACTGCGATCAGGCCGCACGGCAAAAGCCGGCGGCGTATGCCATGTGGTCGTTCGTAATTCCGCGGGCGATTGGGATTCAGAGGGGAAGATATGTCTGCTGATTACACAGATCTAGACAAGAAACAGGATGTGCAGATCCTGCACTCCATGGGGTACGCTCAGGAGCTGGAGCGGCGCATGAGTTCGTTTTCGAACTTCGCCATTTCCTTCTCCATCATTTGCATTCTCTCGGGCGGCATCAATTCGCTGGCCCAGGCGACATCGGGCGCAGGCGGTGCTGCGATCGGCATCGGCTGGCCGCTCGGTTGCCTGATTTCCGGCGTGTTCGCTTTGTCCATGGCACAGATTTCGTCTGCCTATCCGACCGCGGGCGGGCTCTACCACTGGGGTTCGATCCTCGGAAACCGCTTCACCGGCTGGCTGACGGCCTGGCTCAACCTCCTCGGCCTGATCACCGTTCTCGGTGCCATCAACACCGGGACCTGGGGTTTCTTTGCCGGTTCGATCGGTACCTGGTTCAGCATCAATGTCGACACGACGACATCGGCGGGCTTTGCCAACCAGATCATCTTCGTAGCCCTCATTACGGGTATTCAAGCCCTGATCAACCATTTCGGTATCAAGCTGACGGCGAAGCTCACGGACATGTCCGGCTATCTGATCTTCGCAGCCGCGATCGCCTTGACGATCGTGTGCCTCGTCGGCGTGAAGACCTGGGACATCAGCCGCATCTGGACTTTCACCAACTATTCCGGCACGCCGGAAGGCGATGCATCGGTTTGGCCGAAGACGGACAACATCTGGTACATCTTCGCACTCGGCCTGTTGCTGCCGATCTACACGATCACCGGCTATGACGCCTCGGCTCATACGTCGGAAGAGACCGTCAAGGCTTCGAGCTCGGTGCCGCGCGGCATGATCTCCTCTGTCTGGTGGTCGTCGCTCTTCGGCTACATCATGCTGCTGGCCTTCCTGCTCGCCATCCCGAACATGGACGATGCCTCGAAGCAGGGCTGGAACGTCTTCTTCTGGACGATCGACAGCATCACCAATCCGGTGGTCGCAAAGATCCTCTACATCGCGATCTTCATTTCGCAGTTCCTGTGCGGTCTGGCGACGGTTACGTCGGCATCGCGTATGATCTACGCCTTCTCGCGTGACGGCGGCCTGCCGTTTTCGAAGTCGCTTGCGAGCGTCAGCCGAAAGTTCCGCACGCCTTCCGTGGCAATCTGGACGGCGGCAGTGCTCTCTGTGCTGTTCGTATGGGGCGCTTCGCTGGTGACCATTGCCGGTTCGTCGGCCTACACCATCGTGGTATCGTGCACGGTCATCTTCCTGTTCCTCTCCTTCGCCGTGCCGATCGCGCTCGGCATCAAGGCGATCGGAACCGCGAAATGGCCGAAGATGGGCCCCTGGAACATGGGGATCGGCCTCTATAAGGTGGTCTCGGTTTTCGTGATGGTTGCCATGGCCATCATCTTCATCATCGGCATTCAGCCGCCGAACCAGTGGGCGCTCTACATTACCATCGGCTTCCTCGTCCTGACGGCTATCGTATGGTTCGCCTTCGAGAGCCGGCGCTTCCAGGGGCCGCCGATCGGCGACATGATCGCCAAGCGCCAGGCCGATATCGCTGCTGCCGAACGCGCCGTCGGCGAACGCTAAGACGGCATCCAAAACAACAACGAATGGGTCGCGATCCTGCGGCCCATTCGGTTCGCAAACGTCGCTTTCAAGCGCCCCTTTTTAAGTGGCGTTGGCGACAATCGCGACCTCCAAACCTTTTCAGTATTCCAGGCGGATCAATTATGAGCACCAGCTATACGTTCGACGACCTCAAAAAAGATGTGGCCGAGGGCCGCATCGACACGGTTCTGGCATGTCAGGTCGACATGCAGGGCCGCTTGATGGGCAAGCGCTTTCAGGCGGAGTATTTCGTCGAGAGCGCCTGGAAGGAAACGCATAGCTGCAACTATCTGCAGGCAACCGACATCGAGATGGAGACCGTTTCCGGCTATAAGGCAACGAGCTGGGAAAAGGGCTACGGCGACTACACGATGAAGCCGGATCTCGACACGCTGCGTCGGATTCCCTGGCTTGAAGGCACGGCGCTGGTCCTGTGCGACGTGCTTGACCATCACTCCCACGAAGAAGTGC
>JAGWJK010001135.1 GCA_028865845.1 Rhizobiaceae bacterium | reverse complement strand
AATTTCACTATTTCATTGCAAGCTAATTTTCTCTTCGCTAGCGTCGCTGGCGGGAGGACACACATGCAACATATCGATCCGAAATCGGCTCAGCCTATCGTTGCGACGAAGGTTTGGTGCATCGCCGACTTTTGCGCATTGCATCGATTGGATGGCAAAGAGCAAGCCAAACTTACCGCGCTATTCGGTGAGTTCGCCACGACCAGCGAACTCGTCCACAACGTCACACGGAAGCCTCGGTTGAGGTGAAGAAGCCGCGCCTCGAGCATCACGAGTCTGAAGAGAAGCGATCCGAACTGCCTAGCTCGTGAAGCGCTTGGAAATCTAAGCCTTAGAAGAAAATGTGGCGGCCCGTCGCTGCGTCATACTTCAGCGGCGGGTTAGCTACGCTTGCATCGTTGGGAGACGGCGCAGCCCAAATGTCCTGCAGAGCGATCATGCTGGACATTTGCGTGGTTCTAACGCGGCCCACCTCGATAGTTCGTAAGCGACAAGCTGAGGCCGTTCAGGCCTGATAACTCCATGGCATGAGAGCATCGATCTCGCTGCTGGGCTATCCCCTTGCGAGGCGCTCGATCTCGGTCGAACGAGTGCAGGCTGTCTGGTTGGCAGAAGCACTCAGGGACACAAAGAGTTCATGCCCTTCTGAAAGCCGATCCACGCTATCTGGCAAGCAACGGATATCGTTTCGTAACCACGATCATAGACGGACGAAAAGCGCTCGGCTGATAGCTCTCCGAGCTGCCTTGAATCGCGAGAGCGCCAAGGGAACTCGTTCCTTTGAAAGGAAGCGGGAAGTATGCCGTGGCTTAGCGTTGGTAAATCAGTTCGAACCTGGCGGCCCGACCCCGGATCTTATGTTGCGACACGATCGGCGCGCGCACATGCCCGTGGGCAACATCTTGATTGTCGACAACCTGAAGGATTGCTGAGAGGTCGGTGACTTCTGGCGACCCCACGCCCTCCTGGACAACGCCAAAGTTGCTCGGTAGGCATTTTTGGACCGAGAACGTGTTTGCCCGTTAAGGCGATAAGGTGGAGTTCGAGCGCGACATAGGGTCGGCAGAGCAATACTGCTGGGCCGCCGATGAATGCGCTCGATAAGGCTTTGGCGGATCGACCCGCTTTCTTGATTTCCCATCTGCGGACGTCGTCGAAATCGGTGACCTTGCGAGTCTAGATTTGGTTGTCTCGGTGACTTGCGATCGCCGGTCCGCAGAGCGGCATGACATGTGCAATGATGTGCAAGATGTAACGACAAGAGCATTGCGCTCTGTCGGCCGATCAAAAATCATACGGCAGCTAAATCGGATTCCGAGACCGATCTTATGATCGGGCGGTCGTTAGAACTCCAATCTAAGTGACGATTGCATGGCTAAGGAGATGTGGCGATGATCGAAATTATCCCTGAGCACCAATGTCTGCAAGCCGCCCTGGCTCCATCCTTTCGCAGGGAATTCTGTTGCGTGCCAGACCTGCGACCCAATCCTCAGGAAGACACCATTGCCGGCACTAATGATGCCGTGAGCTTCGCTGGTTACCGGTGACGCCGGCCACGCCAGTGGATCGGTCATGCCATTATAGATGACGGCTTCGGCCAGTGATGACGCTATCTTCTTCCCTTTCTCAAAAATATCGTAGACCAACGGAGGCGCATATGCTGGCGCAACGAACAACGCTTTTTGGTTCATCGGGCACCGCCGCAGCACATGCGCGGCCAAGACGGCGATCGACGCAGGCAAGGAGATCGCCAACCTGACGGCCGGCGAAATCTGAGCGATCTCGCTCCAACCGTCCGCGATGGCGCGATCGAGGCGATCGAGAGAAGCGTCAACCGCCATACCGACACGATGGGGATGATTGAACTGCATCAGGCGCTTGCCCGCAAGGTTGCGCATCAGGCGAGACAGATCTGGGAGCGTGACGAAATCGCCGTCACCACCGGGGCCAAGCAGGCGCTGCCAGTCAGCGTGCCGCCGTTGTTTACGGTGCCCAAGATGGTCTCTCCGTCTATCGCGGGTGAACTCGATGAGACCGATCCTCGGCCCATGCGCCGGTTGAC
>JAGWJK010001134.1 GCA_028865845.1 Rhizobiaceae bacterium | reverse complement strand
AGCTACAATAGCGAGGATTCCGTCGGCAAGGCGGTGCGGGCTTCGGGTCTGCCGCGCGACGATTTCTTCATCACCACCAAGGTTGCCGATACCAGGCTCGACAAGGCACAGTTCCTTCCCTCGGTTCGCGCCAGCCTCGATACGATCGGCGTCGACCAGGTTGATCTTCTGTTGATCCACTGGCCTTCGCACAAGGACATCGTTCCCTTCGAGGATTACGTTCTTGCGCTCGGAGAAGCCCGCGACAAGGGCTATGCGCGGTTGATCGGTGTGTCGAATTTTCCGATCGCCCTTCTGGAGCGGACGCGCACGCTGCTCGGACCGGATGCCATCGCCACCAACCAGGTGGAAATCCATCCCTACCTTCAGACGCCGAAGCTCGTTGGCTATGCCCGCAGCATCGGCCTGACGCTGACGGCCTATCAGCCGCTGGCAAAGGGCGAGGTCCGCGACGATCCGGTGCTGAGCAAAATAGGCGACAGGCACGGCGTGACCGCGTCGGCCGCAGCTCTGGCTTTCCTGATGGCGGAGGGGCATGTCGTCATTCCGTCTTCCGCGAGCGAGGTCAATCTGCGCAGCAACTACGCCGCCCTCGGCGTTTCGCTCGATGAGGACGAAATGACCGCGATCCGCGCGCTCAACCGCGGCTACCGCCGCATCAATCCGGACAAATCGCCCCAGTGGGACGATTGACCTCTTTTCCCGACATGCGGAGTTAGATCCTTGGGCTCAGTAAAAATTTCGGACGTACGCAAGAGCTACGGTGCGCTGGAAGTGCTGCACGGCGTTTCGGTCGATATCGCCGATGGCGAATTCACCGTGCTGGTTGGCCCTTCCGGCTGCGGCAAGTCCACATTGCTGCGCATGATCGCCGGCCTTGAGGCCATCAGCGGCGGCGAGATCGCCATCGACGGCAAGGTCGTCAACAATGTCGCGCCCAAAGAACGCGATATCGCGATGGTGTTCCAATCCTATGCGCTCTATCCGCATATGACGGTCGAGGCGAATATGGGCTTTTCACTGCGGCTTGCCGGCGCGCCGAAGCCGGAAATTGCCAAGCGGGTAGCCGACGCGGCAAAGATGCTGAGCCTCGAACCTTATCTCCAGCGCTATCCACGCCATCTTTCCGGCGGTCAGCGCCAGCGTGTCGCCATGGGCCGTGCCATGGTTCGCAACCCAAAGGTCTTCCTGTTCGACGAGCCGCTGTCGAATCTGGACGCCAAGCTGCGCGTGCAGATGCGTTCCGAGATCAAGCAGAACCATCAGCGTCTGAAGACCACGACGGTCTACGTCACCCATGACCAGATAGAGGCCATGACTATGGCCGATCGCATCGTCGTCATGCATGGCGGCATCGTCGAGCAGATCGGTTCGCCGCTTGAACTCTACGATCATCCCGCCAACCTCTTCGTCGCCGGTTTCATCGGCTCGCCGGCCATGAATGTGCTGAAGGGGCGGCTGGACAAGGGTAGTTTCATCACGCCCGATGGTACGCGGATCGCCGTCACCGGTGCCAATGCACTCGGCGACCGCCCCATCACGCTCGGCGTCCGCCCAGAGCATCTACGGATCGATCCTGAGGGGCTTGCCGGCGAAATCATCACCGTCGATCCGATGGGTTCTGAGACGCAGGTTGCCATGCGTCTCGGCGGCCATGATTTGATCGGCGTTTTCCGCGAGCGCATCTCCAATGCGCCGGGCGAAAGCTTGAGGATCAGCGTCGATACCGACCATGTCCATCTGTTCGATACCGAGACCGGCAAACGGCTGGCGCGCTGACAGGCACATTCTGCCGCGAAACGAATTGACTGCGCGATGCCTCGCCGGCTTCCGTAAAGCTTGCCCGTTGTTTCAAGCCGATCATACCAAACATAGTCGTGTCACCCGTCGGATTTCTGTCTATAACCGCGGTGCGTTTGTTCGTGGGCAAGAGCCTGGCTGCGGCGGCAACCTGCCTTTGTGCATGTTCCCGCCGCCTGTTTGTGCAGGTTGCCATCGGCACGCCTGATGTCTACGCAAGTGGATGCGATGATTCATCCGGCGGCTTGCGGGGAATGAGGCGA
>JAGWJK010001133.1 GCA_028865845.1 Rhizobiaceae bacterium | reverse complement strand
TTACGATTATGCGGGCGCGGCTCTTGATGCTGGCCTCGACGTCATCTGCGACAAGCCGCTTACCAATGACTACGACAGGGCAATCGCGCTCGCGCGCATGGCGCAAGATAAAGGGCTGGTTCTGTCGTTGACGCATAATTATTCCGGCTATCCCATGGTGCGCGAGGCACGTGCGACGGTGACGGGCGGCGAGATCGGCACTCTGCGGCTGGTCAACGTCCGCTACGTTCAGGGCTCTCTCAGCCGCCATATCGAAGCCGAGCCGGACAAGTTGGCACCGCGCACAAAATGGCGGCTGGATGCCGCCAAGGGCGGCAAGAGCCACGTGCTCGGCGATATCGGCACGCATGCGCATCAACTGATGAGTTTCGTCTGCGGCCGGCGCATCGACGCCGTGCTTGCCGACGTCGGGCCGTCCCTGCCCGGCCGCACCGCCCATGATACCGCGCAGGTGATCCTGAAATTCGATGACGGAACGCGCGGGCAGATACTGGTGAGCAAGGTGGCGACCGGCGCGCAGAACGACATCAGCATCGAGGCCTATGGCGAGGAAGGCGGCATCTCCTGGCGGCAGGCCGACGCCAACGACCTGCGCGTCATGCGGCTGAACCGTGCCGACGAAGTGCGCACCCGCGGACTGCCGAGCCTGCATCCGCTCGCCCAGCGCGGCACTCGTCTGCCGGTCGGCCATCCCGAAGCGTTTCTGGAGGGCTTTGCCAACCTCTACACCGATTTCGCCGAACTGGTGGCCGCCCGCATTGCCGGCGCCGAACCCGATCCGCTCGCCCGGCTCACGCCCAACGCCTGGACCGGTGTCGATGGTCTCGCCTTCATCGACGCTTGCCTGGAATCCACGCAGACCGGCACCTGGGCGAAGGTCAAATACGAACACGGTCACAGGTAAAGCCAGCTAGCGCGAGATCCTCGGAAATATCAACCAGTGGTTAAATCATCGCTCGCATAAGCATGGGAATCACGTTAGAATTTTTCCATAGGTTGTATTTTAGGGGGATTTCATGGATCGATACGCCAAGATCGTGCTGACGGTTATTGCGACGGCGCTGGTCGTCATCGCTTTACAAAACGCTATCACACCGGCTCAAGCCGTCAGCGGGGCTTGCGGCGCCAATCGCTATGATCCCTGCTTCGTCACCGTCGTCGGCAATTGAGGCGATTGAAGCAAAAGCCAAGCCCTTGATGACCGTGACGGCCGCAGCGGCTTGGCTTCTGCTATGAGCGAGGCTCAGCCGTTCGCAATCTTGCGAGCGGTGTCGATGGCGGTACGGGCGCCTGCGCGAAGCTGCGCTGTTTCAGCGCCGGCAATGACGAGATCGAGGCCGAGTTTCAGGAATTGTCCTGCGCGCGCTCCATCGCCGCCAAAGGCGCAGATCACCTTGCCATGGGCACGGCAGCGCGCCAGTGCATGGGAGATTGCCTGATCGATCGCAGGGCTCTCCGGCGCGAGCCGCGCACCGTTCGATAGCGCGATGGAAAGATCGGACGGTCCGATGAAGATGCCATCGATGCCATCCACGGCCAGAATTTCATCGATAGCGTCGAGTGCGGTGCGCGTCTCGACCATGGCGATGGTAACGGTCAGGCTGTTTGCCCGCTGCAGATAGTCCTCGGCGGCAAGGCCGAGGTGATTGAGCGCGAGCGAAGGACCCCAGCTGCGTTCGCCGAGCGGCGGATATTTCGTCGCCTTGACCAGAGCGCGCGCGTCATCGGCAGAGTTGATCATCGGCGCGATGATCCCCGACGCACCCGCGTCCAACAGCCTGGAGGCGGACGCGAAATCGGCAACGGGAATGCGCGCGATCACCGGCTTGCCCGCCAGACGCACCTGCGCAACGCCGTTGGCGGCCGAGGTCATGTCCCACATGCCATGCTGCATATCGAGCACGACCACATCGAAAGCTTCTTGCGAAAGGTGATTGGCAAGCATCGGATCGGGAATGCCGATCCAGGCCGCGATCACACCGCCATTTTCCCGACGCTTCAGGCGCCCGGAGAACCCGTCAATATCAGTGGTCATAGTGTTTTTCCTCGATTGCAGAACTCGCCATC
>JAGWJK010001132.1 GCA_028865845.1 Rhizobiaceae bacterium | reverse complement strand
ATCAGCGCCGAGAAACGAGGACATCTTGGCAATCAGATGTTCCGGCACGGCAAAACCGTTCATCTCCGCGAGCCTTTTCTCCGCGGCATCATCGCTCGCGCCGACGATCGGGATAATGCCGGGCATGATGCGCAGGCTCTCTGGGTCACGTCCGGCCGCCGCCGCTCTCGCCTTCATCTCGGCATAAAACTGCTTTGCATCGTCGAGCGAGGATTGGACGGTGAAAACGATGTCGGCATGATGGGCGGCAAATTCCCGGCCCGCTTCTGACGATCCCGCTTGCGCGAGGACCGGGCGGCCTTGCGGCGAGCGTGGCACATTGAGCGGCCCCTTGCTGCGGACATAGGGCCCTGAATGGTCCACGGCGTGAACTTTTGCCGGATCGAGGTAATGACCGCCTGCCTGATCCGCGATCTGGGCGTCCTTCTCCCAGCTATTCCAGAGTTTTTTCACGGCTTCGACGACGTCGTCGGCCCGCGCATAGCGCTCGGCGTGATCGGGCATGCCGTCCAGGCCGAAATTATGGGCTTCGAGCGGATTGGACGAGGTGACGATGTTCCAGCCCGCGCGACCGCCGCTGATATGGTCGAGCGACGCAAAGCGCCGCGCCAAGTGGAACGGGTGATCGAAGGTCGTCGACGCCGTGCCGATCAGGCCGATGCGGCTGGTGACTGCCGCGAGTGCCGAGAGGATGATGAACGGGTCCATGGCATCGGCAAGATGCCTGGCCGCGCCTTCCTGGAGCGCCAGCACGTCGCCGAGGAAAAGTGCATCGAAGCCGCCGGCTTCCGCCCGCCGGGCGATGTCGGCCCAATAGTCGAGGGTGGTGATCGCCCGCGGATTGCTCTCCGGCATGCGCCAGGCAGCCTCATGGCTGCCGAGGCCGTAAATGACCGCATTCAGATGGAGGGTGCGCATCATCAGGCACCGTTCCGTCGGACGGCGATCGTGAAAGAATAGGGAAAGCCTATGCTGGAAGACATCGTTCGCCTCGCTCCGCTGGTATTATCCAGATCAGCTCAAGAGTTCGCAGCCATGGCGGCAGCATCTCAGCCCCGGCAATACGGAGCACCCCTGTCGTTGCCGGCACTTAAGACAAGTCCGATGCCCTTGGCAAGGCACTTTGCAAAACCTCAATTGCGTTCGTCTTATCAGCCCCTTGATTTCCCAATGCCTGATTGAAAGCATCGACGCCGATCGCTAGGTTCGCTGCGGCGGGCGAGGCTGAATGGGGATTTGCGTGAGAACAGGCGTTGGATTTCTGGCAGTTTCGGCTTGTCTCGCTTTTTTGCCTGTATCCGCCCACGCGGAATGGCAGGCCGTCGAAAAGATCAAGACCTACGCTATCGCCGGGACATCGGGCGCTGAGCTTTATGACTCGATCGGTGAACGCGGTCCCGGCGTCGGCAAGGCTCGCGCCATTGCCTATACGGGTTTCACGCTGACCTGGACGAGACAATACGAGCCGCGTGGCCGCGACTGCGTTCTGGCCTCGGCGGTGCCGAAGCTGACGATCACCTACACGCTGCCGAAACCGTCTGCCCAGTTGCCTCCCTCGACCCGGAAAAGCTGGGAGACATTCATCGCCGGCGTGCACAAACACGAGCTGGTCCATGGCCAGATAATCAAGGACATGGTCAAGGAGATCGAGACGACGAGCGTCGGGTTGACGGCCACCGATGATCCTGATTGCCGCAAAATCCGCGCGGATCTGACGCGCCGGCTGTCCGAGATCTCGCAGAGGGAGCGGCAACGGAACAGCAATTTCGACCGGACCGAACTCAGCGACGGCGGCAATCTTCAGCAACTGGTGCTGAAGTTGGTACGAGAGCAGTAAGGCACCGGCTTACCGGCCACAAACGGTTGTCCGTGGCCGGAGACAGCGCTTTGTGGACGTCGTCTCAGACGGCATCGGCTCCGATGGCTGCGAGTGCCGCGCGGCCAACCTCGAAATCCTGGTCGCCCGTTCCCGAGCCGACGCCGATCGCGCCCGCAAGCCTGCCGGCAAAGCGAATGGGCAGGCCGCCGGGCAGGTGGGTGACGCCGCCCTGCGAAGCGATGCCGGCCGCGGTG
>JAGWJK010000087.1 GCA_028865845.1 Rhizobiaceae bacterium | reverse complement strand
AAGGCCTGCGGCGCTTCCTGCGGCAGATTGTGCCCGATGCCGCCGGTGATCAGGCGATGCTCGTACTTGCCGGTGAACTTCTTGGCATAGGCGGCCGGCTCAGGATGCGGCGCGCCATTGGCGTCGCCTTCCATTGTGATCGTCGGCACGGTGATGGCAGGAAACGCGGCAAGCTTCTTTTCGAGATCGTCATATTGCGGTTCGCCTTCCGCAAGGCCCAGGCGCCAGCGATAATTGTGGATCACGACAGCGACATGATCGGGATTTTCGAAAGCCTTTGCGCTCCGATCGTAGGTCGCGTCATCGAAATTCCACTTCGGAGAGGCGAGCTGCCAGATGAGCTTTGCAAAGTCGTGGCGGTTCTGCTCGTAGCCCTGCCGGCCGCGTTCGGTCGCGAAATAGAATTGGTACCACCAGGCAAGTTCGGCCTTCGGCGGCAAGGGAGCCTTGTTGGCATCCTGGCTGCCGATCAGGTAACCGCTGACCGAGACCATCGCCTTGCAGCGCTCCGGCCAGAGGGCCGCGATGATGTTGGCTGTCCGCGCACCCCAATCGTAACCGCCGATTACCGCCTTCTCGATCTTCAGCGCATCCATGAACGCGATGATGTCGACGGCAACCACGGCCTGCTGGCCGTTGCGGACGGTGTCGCTCGACAGGAAACGGGTGGTGCCGTAGCCGCGCAGGAACGGAATGATCACCCGATATCCCTGCGATGCCAGCAGCGGGGCGACGTCGACGTAGCTGTAGATATCGTAGGGCCAGCCGTGCAGCAGGATAACCGGAGCGCCATCGGCCGGGCCGGCCTCGGCATAGCCGACATTCAAGGCGCCGGCGTTGATCTGCTTCAGGGTCGCGAAAGACGTGTTCGTGCCGGGCTTGATCGCCGGGAGGGCGGCCGAATTTGCGCTCGCGGCCTCTGCTTCTGAAAGACCGATCATGCCGAACTGCGCGGCGGCGATGGTCAGGGCGGCAGTGCCGAAAAAGCGACGACGATTGAGGTTGATGTCTTCAGACATTTGCTTTTCTCCAACTGAATTCGATGCAGCCATAAGGCGGGCTGGATGTATCGGCGATGTGTCGCAATGCCGGTCATTTGAATGCGAATGTAACGTTCAGCGCGCCAGATACATTGCGCTACAATTCCCCACGTGGAATATGGCGGCAATAGCCAACTCAATCACTTGCGCGATTTGCTGACAGGATTGTTCGATGTCCGGAGAGCTGCGGGAGAGAAGCATGGCGGCGACCTGGCTCGGCTTCGTCGCCATGTGTATCGGCATGTACATGGCGATCCTGGATGTGCAGGTGGTGGCGACCTCGCTGCCGACGATCCAGAGCGCCCTGGATATCGGCCCCGATCAGATGAGCTGGGTGCAGACGGCCTACCTCATTGCCGAGGTCGTTGCGATACCGCTTACCGGCTTCCTCACGCGGCTTCTGACGATGCGCTGGCTTTTCGTCGGCGCCATCAGCATCTTCGTCATCTCCTCCACCGGCTGTGCCATGAGTGGCAGTTTCGCCGAACTCGTCAGTTGGCGGGTCATCCAGGGCTTTTCCGGCGGCACTCTCATTCCCTCCGTGTTCTCGGCGGTCTTCATTCTGTTTTCGGACGATCGGCAGGTGCTTGCGACGACGATCGGCGGTGTGCTTGCGGTTCTCGCCCCGACGGTCGGGCCGATCGTCGGCGGCTGGCTCACCGAAACCTACTCTTGGCACTGGTTGTTTCTGATCAATGTGCTGCCTGGCGTACTCACGGCCCTCGTCGCAGCGCGTTTCCTGCCGAGGCAGGCAGCAAATCTGTCCGAACTTAGAAATCTCGACTGGCTCTCGCTCATCCTCATCGCCGTTGCGCTGACGGCGCTCGAGATCAGCCTCGAGGAAGCGCCTACGCGCGGCTGGATCTCCGGCTATGTGCTCGGGCTGCTTGCCCTCAGCCTGATTTCGTTTTTGATCTTCGCTATCAGGACGCTCCGCGCAAGACATCCGGTCGTCGATGTCAGGAATTTCGCCGACCGCAACTTCCTCGTCGGCTCCGTCTTGAGCTTCGTACTCGGCATCGGCCTGTTCGGATCGGTCTATCTGATGCCGGTGTTCCTGGCTTTCATACGCGGCCACAACGCCCTTGAAATCGGCCTGACCATGCTGGTGACGGGCATCGCGCAGCTCGTGACCGCGCCGATCGCCGTCGCGCTCGAAAAACGCATCGATGCAAAAATCCTGTCAGCTGCAGGTTTTTCGCTCTTCGCGATTGGGCTTGGATTGAGCATGTTCCAGGATCCGCGATCGGATTTTGCCGCGATGTTCTGGCCCCAGCTCATTCGCGGCGTGGCGATCATGTTCTGCCTGCTACCGCCGACGCGGCTGGCGCTCGGGACGCTATCGCCCGAGCGGATTCCCGATGCAAGCGGCCTCTTCAATTTGATGCGCAACCTGGGCGGCGCCATCGGTATCGCGCTCATCGACACCATCATCTACACGCGCTCGGAACCGCTCGGGCAGAAGATCCTCGATCGCCTGCAGGCTGGTGATATCGATGAAGCGAAATTCGTTGGCGTTCCGATCGAAACGATCGCCGGACATACGGGCGCCTTCGACGATGCCACCGCCGCGACGCTCGATCCGTTGATACAGACGGCCGCAAGCACCCAGGCAATCGACGAGGCCTGGATGATCGTGACCATCCTCACCATCTGCGCCCTGCTCTGCGTGCCCTTTGCCCGGCGGACCGAGAGCGCCCAATCGCCACTGCACTGAGCCAAAGCGAGCGCCTCTAATGGCGTCACGCCGCGGACGGAATGCGCAAAGGCCGAGCAGCTTACGCTGCCCGGCCTTGATGAACATGCGGTGATTTTCTATCGTTTATGCGGTCGCGGCAAGCTCCTGATATTCGGCGAAATCGGTATAACCGCGATGATCGCCACCCCAGAAGGTGTCGCGATCATAGGGGGTTAGCGGCAAGCCTTCACGCAACCGCCGCGCCAGATCAGGATTCGACGAGAAGTAGCGTCCGAAGGCGACGAGGTCGGCATCACCGTGCTCGACGATCTCTTCGGCACCATGACGGTCGAAGCCGCCAGCGGCGATGATCCGACCCTTGAAGACCTGGCGAATATTGGCGGCTGCGACTGGCGGCTTGCCTTCGACCGGAGCCTCTCCACCAACAATGCGCGGCTCGATGATGTGCAGATAGGCAAGATCGAAGCGATTGAGCTGCTCGGCCGCATAACCGAATGTCACTTCCGGATTACTGTCCGACATCGACGCCCAAGTACCGCTCGGACCAAGGCGAACACCGACGCGGTGCGGACCCCAGACGGACGTGACGGCATCGGTCACTTCGAGCAGGAAGCGTGCACGCTTCTCTACCGGGCCGCCGTAGCGGTCGGTACGTTTGTTGGTGCCGTCCTGGAGGAACTGGTCGATCAAATAGCCGTTGGCACCGTGGATCTCGACGCCGTCGAAGCCGGCGAGCTTGGCACGCTCAGCCGCACGGCGAAATTCCTCGACGATGCCTGGGATCTCTTCGATGTCGAGCGCCCTGTTCGGCGAAACCGGAACCCAGCCATCCTTGGTGAACACGACCTGCTCGAATTGCACGGCCGAAGGCGCGACGGGCGCAACGCCGCCGGTCATATCGACATGGCTTTGGCGTCCGACATGCCAGATCTGCAGGAAGATGCGGCCACCTTTGGCATGGACTGCGCTGGTCACCTTACGCCATCCTTCGACCTGAGCATCCGAATAGATGCCAGGAGCGCCGAGATAGCCGCGGCCGGTGATCGAGACGGTCGTCGCTTCAGCGATCTGCAAGCCGCCTTCCGAGGCGCGCTGGCCATAATGCAGGGCCATCAAGTCGCCCGGGATATCGCCCGGCTGTTCGGAACGCAGCCGCGTTAGCGGTGCCTGTACGACGCGGTGCGAAAGGGTGAAGGCACCGAAATCGAGGGGTTGATAGAGCTTTTTCATGTCAGTCTCTCCATGAGTTGGATGATGACAAACAGATAGCCACTCGCAGCCGATAGAAAATCAGGCTACTGTTTCAAACACAACGGACATTTCCGTCCTTAATGGAGGTGACGATCGGTGGACAGTCTCGGATCCCTCGGTGTCTTCGTTCAGGCGGCCGAAACCCGAAGCTTCACCGTCGCGGCGCAGCAGCTCGGGGTTTCGCCTTCGGCTGTCGGCAAGGCGATATCCCGTCTGGAGGACCGGCTGGGCGTGCGTCTCTTTCATCGCAGCACGCGCAGCATCACGCTGACGGCCGAGGGCGCCATCTTCCTCGGTCGCTGCAAGCGCATCTTCGACGAGGTCGAGGCAGCGGAGATGGAGATCGCCCGCACCATGGCCGCGCCGCGCGGCAAGCTGCGCGTCGGGCTGCCGCTCATCGGCACGTTGCTTTTACCCGTGATCGGCGAATTCATTCGTGCCTATCCCGAGATCCAGCTCGAACTCGACTATAGCGACCGGCTTGTGGACGTCATCGAGGAAGGCTTCGATGCAGTGTTGCGCACAGGCGAGGCGAGCGACTCTCGTCTGAAGACCCGCATGCTCGGTACTTTTTCCCATAAGATCGTCGGCTCTCCCGGCTATTTCAGGCAGTTCGGCATACCCGCCGTTCCGGAGGATCTTCTCGGCCATGCCCTCATGCAGCATCGCTTCCCATCGACGGGCAAGCTCGAGCCCTGGCCGCTGACGCGCGAAGGCGTGCCCGTCGACATCGAGCTGCCGAGCGCCGTGACCGCCAATACGCTCGATCCGCTGATCAATTTCGCCGAACAGGGCTTGGGCCTTGCCTGCGTGCCGCTCTTTACCGTGCGCCAGCAGATCGAGAGCGGCAGGCTGGTTCCCGTGCTCGAAGAATTCCTGCGCAACAGCCGCCCGTTTCGCATCATGTGGCCGGCCAACCGCCACGCTTCGCCAAAGGTGGAAGCCTTCGTTGATTTCATGGCCAAGAAGCTGTTTCGCGATACGGATCGCTAATTGCGGACTTTTTAGTCCGAAGTGATCAGAACAACAGCCCATTTTTCTCCAGTCGCCCGACGTCTATTTCAGACGGCGAGAGGCCTCACGGCCAAAAACGAACAGCGACTGGAGAGCCGCAATGATCATTTCATTGAAGAGAGTCCAGGAAAACACCTCCTCGGCCTCCCGCGAAATACCGCAGGAAATATCTTCACACGATCAACGTGTTGCGGAGCCGGCGACCGCAACGGCGACCAAACGCAATCTGCCGATGGCAGCGCTGCTGCCCTTCGCCATGGCCGGCTTCATCACCATTCTGACGGAGGCTCTGCCAGCCGGCCTATTGCCACAGATCGGCGGCGACCTCGGTATTTCGCAATCGCTGGTCGGCCAGATGGTGACGATTTACGCCATCGGCTCCTTCGTCGCGGCTATTCCGCTCACAACGCTGACACGCGGCTGGCGGCGCAGACCGTTATTGCTCACGGCAATCGCCGGTTTCGCCGTCGCCAATATCATCACCGCGGCTTCATCGAGCTATGGCCTGACGCTTGCGGCGCGCTTCTTTGCCGGAGTCTCCGCCGGCCTGCTCTGGGCATTGCTTGCCGGCTACGCCGCGCGCATGGTGCCGGATCATCTGAAAGGACGCGCCATCGCCGTTGCCATGGTCGGAACACCGCTGGCACTGTCGATCGGCATTCCGGCGGGCACCTATCTCGGCATCGCGCTCGGCTGGCGATTGACTTTCGGCCTGATGAGCGTTGCCACATTGGGTCTGATTGGCTGGACGCTGCTGAAGGTGCCGGATTTTGCCGGGCAGTCGGCCGGACAGCGGCTTCCACTTGGCAAGGTGTTGGCGATCCCTGGCCTCAAATCCGTGCTCATCGTGACGCTTGCCTTCGTACTCGCGTGCAATGTCCTTTACACCTACATCGCCGCGTTCCTCGCCCTCTCGGGGCTGGAAAGCAGTGTCGACGTCGCGCTGCTGGGCTTCGGTATCGCCGCTCTTGCCGGTATCTGGGTCGTCGGAGCACTGATCGATCGTTGGCTGCGTGAACTCGTACTGATCAGCACGTTAGGTTTCGCTCTGACCGCGACCGCGCTGGCGATGTGGAACGGTGTCCCGGCCGTGGTATTCGCTGGCATGATTGCCTGGGGCCTGACGTTTGGTGGCGCGGCCACGCTGTTCCAGACCGCGTCGGCGAAGACCTCGGGCGATGCCGCCGACGTCGCCCAATCGATGATCGTCACCGCCTGGAACCTTGCCATTGCCGGCGGCGGATCGATCGGCGGTTTCCTCCTGCAGGATTTCGGCGCGGCATCGCTGCCCTGGTCGCTGCTTGCCCTGCTTGTTCCAGCACTCGCGATTGCCTGGAGTGCCCGCGAAAGCGGCTTTCCATCCGCCCGGATCTAATTTTTCCCTCACCCGAAACGCCGGCCACGCGACCAAATGCGGTCAGCCCACCGGCTCAGGAGCATTCACATGTCTACGCAAGCTCAATCAGCGGCCGAGAACCCGGCCCTTCCTGCAGACAATTCCACGGCAAATGCCTGGCTAGCCGTGCTTTCCGTGGCGCTCAGCGCCTCCGTCTTCTGTACCACCGAATTCCTACCCGTCGGGCTGCTGCGCTATATCAGCGGGAGTCTCGACGTTACCGAAGGCACCGCCGGCTACATGGTGGCAGCCCCTGGGCTGTTGGCGGCGATTGCCGCGCCGGTCGTCACCGTCGCCGTCGGCGACCATGACCGACGCCTGGTTCTCTGGGCGCTCGGCGCATTGCTGATCGCCTCCAACCTGATCGCGATGATCGCGCCGAACTTTCCGATACTCATCGTCGGACGCATCCTCTTCGGCATTGGCCTCGGCGGCTTCTGGGCAATCGGCGCCGGCCTTGGCGGCCGGTTTGTCGCGGAAAAATCGATCGGCCAGGCCACGGCGATCATCTTTGCCGGCGTCTCCATCGGCATGCTGATCGGCGGCCCCGCCGGCGCTTTGATCGGCGACACCCTCGGCTGGCGCGCAGCCTTCGGCGCATCGCTTGCGCTATCGGTGCTGTCGCTGATTGCGCAACTGATCCTGCTGCCGCCACTGCGGGTCCAGCAGAGCGTTCGCGTAAGTGATCTCTACGGCATCATAAGAACCCGGAACGGCCGCGTCGGATTGATCGCCATGTTCCTGGTGCTGTGCGGCCAGTTCGCCAGCTACACCTACATCACACCGTTCCTGGCGCAGATAAGCGGTTTTGGCGGCAAGACCATTTCGTCGCTCCTGCTTGGCTACACACTGATCGGCCTGCTCGGCAATTTCCTCGGGGGCGCCGGTGCAGGACGAAACGTCAAGCGGACATTCGCTGCGACGATCGTGCTGTTGGCGGCTCCGGTTCTGGCATTGCCGGCTCTGGGCACTTCGCAGGCTGCCGTGATCCTGGTTCTCGCAGTCTGGGGTCTTGCCTACGGCGCCATGCCGGTCGCGCTGCAGATCTGGATGGCAAAGTCAGCACCGGATGTTCAGGAGGGCGGCATGGCCTTGTTCGTTGCCAATTTCCAGATCTCGATTGCGCTCGGCTCTCTTGCCGGCGGCATCGTCGTCGATCGACTGGGGCTCCCGAGCGTCATGATCGCCGGCGGTCTCGCTGCCGCAGCCGCCTTCGCAGTTCTCGCCTTCTTCAGCGGCACGATGCGCTTACCCGCCAAGCATACGGCCTGAGAGGTCGGCCTCACTCCCAAACGGCGCCCTCCTTCATCGCGAAGGAGGGCGTCTCAAGGCAAAGCTATAGACGTTTCAAAACAACATCTTAAACCGAATCTCAAGAATTTCAGGCCAGCTTTGTTGAAATTTAAGACGACCGGTCGTATTTAATTTTTCACAGTTGGAGATCGATCGATGACAACACCCCCAAACCACCATCCCTCGTTGGCACCAGTCTATTGGCTGGCGCTCGGCACCTTCGCCATCGGCACCGAAGGTTTCATGATCGTTCCGCTGCTGCCGAAAATGGCCTCGGATCTCTCTGTTCCGATTTCGACCGCGGGTGAGCTGGTGACAGCCTTTGCGTTGTCGCTCGCAATCAGCTCACCGATACTCACGGCGCTGACGGCGAGCCTCAATCGACGCAAGCTGTTGATCGCCGCGATGCTCGCCTTCGCGCTCGCCAACATCGTCGCCTGGGCGTCGACCGGCTATTGGAGCATCATGGCGGCGCGTATTCTGCTTGCCTTTGCCGCGGGCCTCTACACACCCAATGCCAACGCCGTTGCCGGAACGCTTGTCCCGCCCGAGCGGCGCGGACGGGCACTGGCGATCGTCAACGGCGGCATAACCGTTGCCATCGCGCTCGGCCTGCCTCTCGGATCACTGATCGGGGATGCCTTTGGCTGGCGCAGCACCTTCCTTGGCGTCGGAATGCTGGCAATCGCCGCCGTCCTCGGCCTGGCTTTCGGGCTGCGCAAGGGCGTGGGCGACCACATGCAGGTTGCGAGCCTTCGTGAACGGTTAACCGTGGCACGGCGACCGGAGGTGCTTCTGGCACTCCTCGTCACGACGATCTGGGCCACCGGCGCCTATACGGCATGGACCTATATCGCGCCCTATCTCACGGAAGTGGTCGGCCTCAATAGCAACGGCATCAGCGCCGTCGTCTTCCTCTGGGGCGTTGCAGCGGCGGTTGGGGTTTTCGGCGGCGGCACACTCAACGATCGTTTCGGTCACTGGCGCGTCATGATCCCGGCGCTGATCCTCCTTAGCCTCGCTTTCCTGACACTCTCGGCCAGCGCTGTCTTCCTCACACCGTCGCAGGCACTCCTGCCCGTTCTTGTCGCGGTTGCGATCTGGGGGCTCACAGCCTGGGGATTCTTTCCGGCACAAATCGCCCGGCTGATCGGAATTGCCGGTCCGGCGCTCGCGCCCATCGTCCTCTCGCTGAATGCGTCCTTCATGTATGCCGGCTTCTCGGCAGGAGCTGCCGTCGGCTCCGTCGTTCTCACCCGTGGCTCCGTCGCCGATCTCGGCTGGGTCGGCGCCGCCTTCGAAATCACCGCCATCGTCCTGCTTCTCGCGCCGGCTCTCGCCGCGACACGAAGGCCGATTGCTGAAACCCGCTAACCCGATTCATACCCTCCAAAGGAGACTACCCATGAAACTGACAGGCAGCACCATTCTCATCACCGGCGGCGGCTCCGGCATCGGCCGCGGCCTTGCCGAAGCGCTGCACAAGCTCGGAAACCAGGTGATCATCTCGGGTCGCCGCAAGGGCCACCTTGAAGACACTGTCAAGGCCAACCCCGGCATGCAGGCGGTCGAACTCGACGTGACCGATCCAGCAAATATCGACACCGTCGCCAAGAGGCTGATTGCGGAGTTTCCGAAGCTCAACGTGCTGATCAACAACGCCGGCATCATGCAGGTGGATGATGCGGCGGGTGGCGTCGACGAAGGTCTGCTGGTCTCGACCGTTACCACCAATCTGCTCGGACCGATCCGTCTGACCTCCGCCCTCATCGAACATCTGAAGAGCCAGAAAGCGGCAACCGTGATCCACATGACTTCGGTGCTCGGCTTCGTGCCGCTGGCGCCGACCGCCGTCTACTCCGCCACCAAGGCTGCACTGCACTCCTACACGCTGTCGCAGCGCTACAAGCTGAAGGATACTTCGGTCGAAGTGCTGGAAATCGCGCCGCCATGGGTACAGACCGAACTCCTGAACAGCAGCGAGGAGCCCAGGGCCATGCCGCTTGGTGATTTCATCAAGGAGACGATCGAAGCCCTCGGGGCGGCAAGCGAGGAAGTTCTGGTCGAACGCGCGAAGTTCCTGCGCGGCAATCCGGGACCTGCCGAGCATGCCTTCGTCAACCAGTTCAACGACGCTTTCCTGGAAGGCCGATCGCGTCAGCCACCACACAGCTAGCCATACAGCGCGTCCGCGGATTTCCGCGGACGCCAATCCCGGGCTGATCATCTTGATTGAGATGACCAGTCGTCTATATGTAACAGGCACCTAAAAATCGAGAACTCCCATGGCTTCCCTTGTTCGCGATAAGATCGTTGCTGCCGCGACCGCATGTTTTCATACGCTCGGATACAATGCCTG
>JAGWJK010001131.1 GCA_028865845.1 Rhizobiaceae bacterium | reverse complement strand
TCGCGAACTCTCCGATCCAGCTGGTATAGAGATTGAAGACGAACTTGATCGCACCTTCCGAAAGCGCAAGCCCGAGATAGATGATGACGAGAGTGAAGATCCTCAGGAACGATCCGCCCTCGGCGGCGGCATTGATGATGCGCCGCTGTATTTCCAGCGGCGCCGTTCCGACCACGAAGAGCAGCAGCGACAGTGCCGCTATCGCTGCCTGGTGCCATCTGCCGAATTGGAAAACGAAACCAAACAGGGATCTCGGCACGGAACGATCTCGCTTCAGAAATTGGACTGGCGTGCACAATCCATATTGCTGAATGGCGAGGCATTGACACGGATCAAAACGCAACGCTCGGAGAGCCACCGGCGAGGCTGGGCGCTTCACAACCCGGCTGCCTTGCAGCGGCGTTACGCTCCAGATCTACGATGTCTTCCTTGCCTGCCGTCCTTCGGCGAGACGCACCCTCTGTATGCGAACCGGCCCGCGTTTCGGCTCGGGCTTACGCTTTTCCTGTCTCGAAATGACGATACGCGCCTCGGTCTCTATCCGAAAGATCAGTCCCTGTGTCGAGATCAGTTTGACATGGTCTGGATCGAAGGCCTTGCCGACGGTCACCGTTACGGGATTGAGTTCATGCAGACGCTTCGCATCGGCCTGGGTGAAACTCACCTCGACCGAGCCTTTCGCGCTGCCGAGCCTGTTTTCGACCTTGTATCGGGTAGGCTCTATCAGCGTCAGCGCGAAAATATCGCCTTTCTGCAGTCGCTGGCTGTCGAAGCTTACTTCCTTGCCTTCGCCGATATGGACGGACCATCCGGTGCCTGATGTGGCGTGAAAGACGACATAACCCTTGGTCGAGACCGGCTGCGCGATCCCGTCATGCGTCTCGCATCTGCAACCGTCCGCAGCGCTGGTTCCCAGCGTCGTCGTCGCAAGGTCGATGTTGAGTTGCATGGCCGTCGCGTCGTCACGAACCTCGAATGTCGCGGTTCCCATCGGCTTTCCGTCCCTTCGGATCGACGCCGAATAGACCCCGGCGGCGGTGAATTGATGAATGACGCTGGTGGTGAGCCCGAGCGCGCCGCTGTCGAACGTGGTCGCCTCGAACAATTGTCGATTGAGTGTCGCTAACATCATCCTATCCTATATCTGCTTCCAGGATCATCTCGACGTCGGTATTGAAGACGTTGAGCTTCCGGATCGGGACCTTAACGGGGATCAGCATCGCAGGACCGAAGCTGTTGGGATTGGCTGTCGCCGGCAGCAGCGGATAAGGGTCCTCTATCGAGGTCAATGGCGTCTTGTCGCCGAAATAATCGATGATGAACTGGGCGATGATATCGAGCAGCCCGAAGCTGACGTTGAGCAGGTCCGAAATCCACTCCTGGATATCGTCGGGAATGTCGAGGATGGCGCGCACGATGTCGATGGCCGATCCTATGATGCCCTTGATGATGTCCCGCGCCCAACCGGGCAGGAAGGAGAGGAGACTGTCGATCGCCGCATCGGCAGCCGCCTCAAGCAGATCGCCCACTGTGTCGGCAATATCGATCGGGTCGATATCGACGATCGGATCATCGAAGAACAGCCGCCATTCGCTGGCGAGCGATGGGACGGCATCCTGCGCATCCCAGGCGTTCATGCCCGGCGGACGCGCCGGGTTGTCGAAGTGCCGCATCACCAGACGGCCGGTCAGCGAAACTTCCGAGGTGATGCCGCCGAGCGGCAGGGTCAATCCGATATCCGGATCGTTATCGAAGATGCAGACGCGGGGCAGCCGCAGGGCACAGCCGAACGGCGTCGGAATGATGCACCAGCCGCCGATGCAGATGCTCGGAATGTCGATGCCAAGAAACAGATCGAGCTTGTCCCATTTGATATCGAGTTCGCTGACTTTCACCGTGTTGTCGGACCTTAGGTCGACGCTGCCGTTTTCCAGGTGAAAGGCGATATCATAGCCGGCCGTAAACGGGCCGAAGTCGACGCTGTCTGAATCGGCGAACGTGAAATTGTCCCGGATCGCGTTGAAGAGACGGATGAAGGCGCCTTCCGAGGCTGCAATGGTCAGGTTTGCCATGTC
>JAGWJK010001130.1 GCA_028865845.1 Rhizobiaceae bacterium | reverse complement strand
CATTTTTGATGCACAAGCACCAAAATCAAAAAAAGCATTCGATTTTTGACGAAAAAATTACAACGGCGGTTGCCTAGAAAATTGGCAGTAAAACCAGTGCCTAACCGGCCGAAGTGCATAACACGCAACACATCAAGCAAAATCCAACTTGTACACGCGGATGGGAATTTTCTTTTGCCGGCTTTGGCGCTAAAGCCCTTAGCGGGACAGGTGAAGATGTCGTGGGACAGCGGCATTTTCGCGACCGAATGCGAGACAGAAGCTCAAGGACGACACGATGAATATCCGCTTGATCACCACCGCGGGGCTGCTCCTGGCCCTGGCCGGATGCACCACCACGACCCCCAGCCTGCCGAGTATCGCCGCCAGCAATCCGGTGCAGGACCGTTGGCAGGGCCAGTCGGCCGGCCGTTTCTTTGCAGCCTATGGTCCGCCGATCTCCGATCGCGACGAAGGCGGCAACCGGGTCTACACCTGGCGCGGCGGCTACAAGAACGTCACGGTCACCGACAAGAAGGGCGCCAAGAAGGGCAAGCTCTTCCTCAGCTGCAAGGCCGACATCGTCACCAACCAGAGCTACGAAATCCGCGCGATCCACATTCTCAGTGACCAGCCCGGCACCAACGGCTCGTCCTATTGCGCCGAACTGCTCGCACCGCCGGAAAAGGCCAGCTGAGCTTCTGCCACATCTCAATGCAACAACACGGCAGGCGGCTCGAAAGGGGCGCCTGTTTTTGCGTTGAGGCGATCGTAATCGGGGCTACCTGACCGCCACCGGATCGGCTTTGGGCCACTTCATTTGTCCGCAACGAGCGGCGACGGGCATTTGGCGGGAGCAGAAGATGTGGCGGTCTTGTCGATGGCGTAGAGTTTGGCGAAACCTGAATCGCGCACGAGCTTCAAGTCCGATGGAGCGGCAGCGCCGAGATAACGATCCGGCATGTCGGCATTCAGGATCAAGACAAAATCGAAGCGTTGTCGCCACTGCCGCAGATAGGGTGTGAAGCTGCCATAGCTTTCAAGCGCTGCGGGGCAGCTCAGCACGGCAGGCGTGAAGAGATTTCCTTCCGGCACCGATATATCAGACCAAGGCGGCAGAACCGCGAGCGGCTGCTTGCCCTTGGCAGTAAAGACGGTCGGGACGAAATCATGCGCGAAAGGAACGGCGAGCGTCGCCAGATGCCGAAAGGTATCCTCCCGCCAGGCATAATAGCGGTGGCTGATGCCGATATCCGCATCCGACGGCTTGTTTGCCAGAGGTAATATCGCGGCCCCTTCAGGCGCGGCAGTCAGGGCGGCCCTGACATCGGCCACATCGCTCTGCCCCTGCCACCAGTTGAAGCCGATCCAGGCTGTTCGCGCAAACACGATCGATGTGAGCGCCAGGGCCAGCATCAGTGCCTTTTTGCGCTGAAGGCGCGGCAGCGGGCAGATCATCACCATGGCGACCAACGCTGCCATGATCGGAAACCGCCAGCTAATCCAGCCGGTGCCCATGGCGTTGCGGGGCGAGATGCAGGCGATGAGCAGCAGCCCGAGAGCTGTGATCAGCAAACCTGCATGTCGCTGCAGACGCTTCGTGCGGATCGCATTGCTGCACACCAGCACGATCGGGATCATCAACAGCACATCGACCATTAGGCTGTATGTCCACACCGCTGACAGCAGATTGGCGAAGACCAGCGTTATGGAGTTGTTCCAGGAGAGGCCAAGACCAGTGTCCTGGCCGGGCAGAACAGGTGCGACAATAAACAGACAGAGCGCAGGGAGAAGGCAGGCGGAGGCGGCAAGAGCGAGCCTGACGCAGAGCCCTGCGAAACGACCAGGCGATGTCACCGCGACGAATGTCGGCGAGAATTCCAGGCCAAAGACGATCGCCAGGTAAAAGCCGAGGCTGAAAATATGCATGACGGTCAGCAACAGCGCCGCGACGACGCGCCATAGAAACACGACCCACCAGCGCCTCGGCTGCAGGGTTTGGTCAACCGTGGCAAACATCAGGGCCATGCCAAGCCCGATCTGAAAATTGATGAAGCCGCCGATCAGCGTCGAGCACCAGGCCAGATAGAGCATGCC
>JAGWJK010001129.1 GCA_028865845.1 Rhizobiaceae bacterium | reverse complement strand
AGCGGCAACTTCCTTGACGGTGATGTCGAAGGTCGCTTCCTTGCCGGCGAGTTCCTTGGCCGGATAGTCGGCCGGGAAGGTCACGGTGATGGTCTTTTCATCGCCAGCCTTGACGCCGACGAGCTGGTCTTCAAAGCCCGGGATGAAACGGTTGGAGCCGATGACGAGCTGTGCGTCTTCGTCCTTGCCGCCGTCGAAGGCAACGCCGTCGACCTTGCCGAGGTAATCCATGGTGACGCGGTCGCCGGTCGCAGCCTTGCCGTCCTTGGTTTCGTAGGTGCGGGCGCTTTCGGCGATCTTCAGGATCTGCTCGGTAACTTCGTCTTCGCCGATTTCAGCAACTTCGCGGGTGACCTTGATGCCGTTGACCGGCTTCAGTTCGATCGCCGGGATGACTTCGTAGGAGAGCGTGAACTCGAAGTCGGCCTGTGCGGACAGGATCTTTTCGGCTTCGTCCTTGTCCTCGGTCATCGCGATTTCCGGCTGGGTAGCCGACTTTTCGCCGCGGCCCGTGAGGATCGCCGGAGGCTGGTCACGAACGATCTCGTTGACGAGGTCGGCCATGATCGACTTGCCATAGACCTTCTTCAGATGCGCGACCGGTACCTTGCCCGGACGGAAACCGTTGATGCGAACCTTGTCCTTGACCTCGGCCAGGCGCTCGTTCATGCGGCCTTCCATGTCCTTGGCGGGG
This sequence comes from Rhizobiaceae bacterium, assembly GCA_028865845.1. GTDB lineage: Bacteria > Pseudomonadota > Alphaproteobacteria > Rhizobiales > Rhizobiaceae > Rhizobium. The sequence goes on along the minus strand of JAGWJK010001129.1, from coordinate 1,385 downwards.
ATGACCACCTTGATTTCGCGCTTCAGCCCTTCAGCGAGCGTTTCGATAACCTGCATTTTCCTACCTTCATTCATGGCGGCCGTGCCCAGACAGCCGTTCGTTTCGTTGAGCACGACGCCGGAAAATTCCGAGCGTGGCTTGGATGCAATTCCTTGTCATTTTGCTAGAGCGCCGCGCGTTCGACCGAACGCGCAAGAGGTCGCTCTACCTCCTTGAATCTAGAGCATTTGTCCACTTTCAATCCTGAAAGCGGGATGCTCTAGGCAAAATGGCGCGTCTTTGGCCAGGCCGAGGTCAAGCTTAAAGCCTCCCCGTCCAAAGGCAGCCTTGGTGCGGGTAGAGAGACTTGAACTCCCACGCCTTGCGGCACCAGAACCTAAATCTGGCGTGTCTACCAATTTCACCATACCCGCGTTCGCAAAACCGCATAGCAATGCATGCCCATGGGGCCTTCCGGAGCGCGGCGTCTCTATATCACCCGTTTTAAACCACGCAAAGGAAAAATGACGGTTCCACGACCGTCCGCGAGCCTTGTTCGGTTTTAAGTGGAAAGCTTGTCAGTAAAGTGGCTCTTCGAAAATCGGCTTGCCGTCCAAAAGCAGGGCTCTGATCTGCGCCTTTCCGTCTGAGGCGACGCGAACCGCAACAGAAAGATGCCCTTCGTTGCGCGCCTGCTCGAGATCGCGCCCGTCGCCTTCCGGCACATAATAGCGCTCGATGCCGTATTGGACGCCCCAGATGGTCTGATCCGAGCCTGTGGGAAGCGTGTATTGCATCGGCACGCTCTTCAGCACGACGGTATCCGGCTCTATCGCCAGTGTGCCGAAGGACGATTCGACGACACTCCAAAAGCCGTCCTGCTGCTTTTTCAGCCGAACGGACAGGACGCCGAGACCGGATGTGTTGGCCGGAGGTTGCGGCTGTGTGCTGGAGGAAGAAGAATTCGCGGAACCGGCTCCGGTATTACCCACATCGGACGCCTGTTGATGTTCCCGCAAGGTGGAGGCCAGCACATTCGAGATATCATAGTTTAGCGTCACGTAGTCGCCACGCAAAAGATCGGTCGGATCGACGGGGCGCACTTTCAGCAGGATGTCGGTGCCGCTCCAAAGGACTGAGGCGCGGGCAACGACGGTATAGCCAAAAATCAAGGTCTGCAGCCCGGCAACGACAACAGCCGCGATCCAGATGCGACGGGCGGAGCCTGAAGATACCGGCGTGCTCATGCCCTCGCCTCCTCGTTTCTATCGTGCGAGAATCGTTTCTCCAGCCGTATGACGATCCAGGCGGCGATGGCGACCAGAAGGCCGCTGACCAGGAAAAAGCCGGATGTGCCGATGATCGAGCCGACGGTCTCGTTGGCGAGGTAGAGGATCTCTGCGGCG
>JAGWJK010001128.1 GCA_028865845.1 Rhizobiaceae bacterium | reverse complement strand
CAGATGGCACGTATCCCGAGTGAACCCGTGAGAGATAATTTTGCTGGATTTTCGCCCATCCTACTCGACCCCAGACGTCTCCGCTGTCGAACTATTTATTGAAAAGCATTACGCACTCGGGGGCAAAGTTTCGTGCCGGCTGCTCCGACGCGGCTTGAACGACGTCTATCTCGTCGAGGCCGACAAGGGTGGTCGCTATGTGTTCCGCATTTCTCATCATCGGGCTCGGGGTCCGGCGGACGTCAAAACCGAGACATCGTTTTTGATGCATCTATCGGCATCCGGCGTTCCGGTTGCCGAACCCGTTCCGACGCGCGACGGCACCCTCTTCGTGCACGGACTTTCACCAGAAGGTCAACGCCCCGCAGTCCTGTTCGACGCCATTGGCGGCCGCGAACCTTATCCGACGGGGCTCGCCGATGCGGCCGCCAACGGCAGGACGCTCGCTTTGCTGCACAATGCAGCAGAGACATTCTCATCCGATGGAGCCCTTTATCGGCTTGATCTTGAACACCTGCTGCATCGGCCGATGGCCCGCATTCGCAACAGCCGGATTGTGGAAAACGCCGGTATTCTCGGTGAATTTGAACGTATCGCGGAGCGCACGTCGCAAACGCTACTCGCGTTCGGCAATCTGTCATGCACTTATTGCCACGGCGACTGTCATGGTTTCAATTCGCGCATCAACGATGCCGGCGATGCGGTCTTTTTTGATTTTGATGACAGCGGGCCGGGATACCTCGCCTACGATCTGTCCGTTTTCCTATGGGGAAATGTTTCTTTCGGCAGGAGACTTACGCCCGCCTGGGATGCCTTCCTCCGAGGATATCGAGCAGTTAGGCCGATCACCGCGCACGATTTCGAAGCCACCATGTGGTTTGTGGTCGTTCGTCATTTCTGGCTGATGGGAGAATACGCAAGCCGCACGCAGGAATGGGGCAGCGAAACCGTCAGCTGGATCGCGCACCAAACCGAGTTCCTGAACAATTGGGAACGCGAACAGCTTACGGGACGCCTTTTCTAACACTTGGAACTTGGCGCTCCCGGCGCCGCGAATGGTCGGCCTCCGCGCGTCGCCTCGGGATCATTCGTGCAAGTTGACTTACATAAGCAAAAGCAGAAATCACCGGGTAAACGCCCGGTGATCTTCTTCTTGAAAGGATGAGGTGCGTATCACTTCTTTTCATTCAGCTTCGCGACGAGGGTATCGCCAAATTCAGGCGCAGACATCGGCTGCTGGCCGGTGATCAGTTCGCGATCGACGATCACATTGCTATGCCAGTTCGCGACGGTGTCGACATGCGCGCCGGCTTCAGCGAGTGCGTTGACCGGGTAGAACTGAACATTCCCACCAAGACCACCCGCACCTTCGAGCACCTGTTCTTCGCCGGTCGAGAAGATCGTCGCGCGGTAGCCTGCATAGGGCCAACCGGCAGCGAGCGAGCTTGCCTTGCCGTCATTGGCGATCATCGAGGCGATGAAGGCATCCGGGTTCGGCAACGTCGAGAGAAGGACGATCGGACCGTGGCAGATAATGCCGGTCGGGCGACCGCTCTCGTGGAAGCTGACCAGGATCTTTCCAAGGTTCTTGTCCCTCAGGAGATCGGCCATCGGAGCATGACCGCCTGGAATGAACAGGCCGACATAGTCGCTGGTGCCGTCCTTGACGACCGATTCCAGCGTCTTCGGATGTTTCAGCTGATCGATGGTCTTCGAGTAATCGAGAGCCTGAGCGCGGGCTGTATCGTCGCCGCCGAAGAACAACTTGTTGTTCGAAGCCTTGTCCATCACGGGCATGTCGCCTTTCGGATTGGCGATAACGGGCTCGTAACCGGCTTCGATCAGCTTTCGATACGGCACGACGAATTCGTTGAGGTAGTAGCCGGTTTCGTATTTCTTGCCGTCCTTGAGATTAAGCTCATGCGCGCTCGACATCACGACCAGGACCTTACCCTTGGACTGGGCTGAAGCGAGATTGGGTGCTGCTGCGGCGGCGACCATAGCAATAGCAGCCGCACCGAAGGTGAGGAGATTCATTGTCTTCTTCCTTGTTGGGATTGAGAAACGATGCGTTACTTGGCGTAGCGC
>JAGWJK010001127.1 GCA_028865845.1 Rhizobiaceae bacterium | reverse complement strand
ATACGTCGTGACCCGCCACGAACCGTTTGATGCGCCGCAGTCGCAGATCGTCGCGCTGTTGCGCAGTCTCTTTGGTGATGACGTGCTGACGGCGACGATCTTGAAGTCGACGGCAATTGCCGACGTCGGGCTGACAAAGCAGACGCTTTACGAAATCGAACGCGGGCAGGTCCGCCGTTCGACCTATGACCGCGCGTTGGAGTCGGTCAATGCCGCCAATGGCGAGGTGCTGGCGGGTGTCCACAAGGCATGGGGACGAAAATAAATGAGCAGACGTGATCGGCTGAAAGGACTGTTCGACGATACGGCACAGGAGTTGGCCGCGGCCCACGTCGAAGATACGGCCGCTCGCGGTCCGGCCGGGCCGGTACGGTCCATGGCGCTGACGCTCGGGCGCATGGAGGAAGAGACGAAGGCGATGCAGGAAGCATTGCTTTCCGGAGAGCGCGTGGTCGAACTCGATCCGAACGTAGTCGACAGCTCGTTCATTCGCGATCGCCTCGGCGACGTGGTCCTCGATATCGACGACGAGCTCGTTCAGTCCATCGCCGAAAACGGGCAGGAAGTGCCGATCCTGGTGCGTCAGCATCCGATGGAGCAGGGAAGATATCAGGTCGCCTACGGCCATCGCCGTCTGCAGGCGATAAAGCTTCTCGGTCGCAAGGTTCTGGCGATCGTTCGCAAGCTTGATGACGCCGATGTGGTGATTGCCCAGGGCATCGAAAACTCGGCCCGAAGAAACCTTTCCTACATCGAACGCGCGCTTTTTGCCTTCAATCTGGAGGAGGGGGGATTCGAGCGGCCTGTGATCATGAAGGCCCTGTCCACCGACAAGACCGAGCTTTCGAAGCTCATTTCGGTGGCTAGGACCGTGCCCGGCGATGTGATCAGGGCGATTGGTGCTGCTCCCGGTATAGGCCGGCGGAAATGGATCGCGCTATCGCAAGCCATGACCGGCAACGCGGTTTCCAAGCTCCATAATCTGATAGCGGATGAGGCCTTCACCAGGGCAGAATCCGACGCGCGCTTCGAGATGGCCGTTGCGGAACTCTCTCGAAAAGAAACGGTGAAATCCGAAGCGACCGAATATGAATGGAAGCCCAAGACCGGCGAACGCATCCGCGGTCGAATCAAGGCGTCCGACACATCCTTTACCTTGGCTCTCAAGACGGCCGATGCGCCGGCCTTCGGCGACTTCATCTCCCGCCGTCTCGATGAGCTCTACGAAGCATACCGATCCGATAAATTCAGAGAAGCAGGAGAGTAGATCGCAAAAGAAAAAAGCCTCCGAACGTTGCCGTCGCGGAAGCCTTTCTCATATCTGGACAATCTGAGAATCGCACTTCCAAGAATCACTGTCAAGAGTCTTTGGCACCTGTTTCGGTGAGCAGCTTTCTTTTGCCTTTAAAAAGGTGAGAGGAAAATGCAATCAGGACATATAACGACGCCCTTCGGGCGGCGGTCGATGTCGCTTGGCATGCTGGCAAGCCAGCTTGATGCCAGTGAGATCGAGCCGGACAAGACTGTTGATAAATGGAAGTTGTTTCGTACGCTTTGCGAAGCGAGAGGTCCGGTCGGAATCTCTGATCGCGCGCTCGCGGTGCTCAACGCATTGTTAACCTTCTATCCGAAGAATGAGATATCCGAGGAAAACGGCGTCGTCGTCTTCCCCTCGAATGCACAATTGTCGATCAGAACCCACGGCATGGCTGGTACGACACTGCGCCGGCATCTGGCTTCGCTCGTGGAGGCCGGTCTGATCATCCGCAGGGATAGTCCCAACGGCAAGCGTTATGCACGTCGCGGCGGGGGAGGGGACATCAGCGAAGCCTATGGTTTCAGCCTGGCGCCTCTGCTCGCTCGTGCCGAAGAATTCGAGCGGATGGCAGCGGAAGTAGCCGCCGAGCGGCTGCACCTGAAGCGGCTGAAAGAGAGGCTATCTCTCTGCCGTCGCGATGTGGTCAAGCTGATCGAGACGGCGATGGAGGAGCAGCTTCCGGGTGATTGGGAAGATATGCTTGTCCAATTGCGTGCGATTTCGCTGAGCTTGTCGCGAGCGCCTCAGGCCGAGGAAATCGAAGATGTGCT
>JAGWJK010001126.1 GCA_028865845.1 Rhizobiaceae bacterium | reverse complement strand
AAAAGTGTGCTTACGTTGCCTGAAAGGGGAATGGTGTCAAAAATTCTATGAAAAACGATAGTTTCGAGCTCAAATTCTGGGGTGTGCGGGGAAGTATCCCCGTATCGGGCCCGGAATTCGAGCGTTACGGCGGGAATACTTCCTGCATCGAATTGCGACATGACGGCAGACACATCATTTTCGACACCGGAACCGGCGCACGTGAGGCTGCCCTGTCTCTCGCGGAAGGTGGCGTGCGCAATGTCGATGTGTTTTTCACCCATTCGCATTACGATCACATCATCGGCCTGCCCTTCTTCAACCCGATCTACGACCCCAAAGTCAGCGTCGATCTCTGGTCCGGCCATCTGTCGGGCAAGACGACGACACGGCAGTTGGTTGGCCAGTTCATGCGGCCGCCGTGGTTTCCCGTCGAGCCGGATATCTGTCGCGCCACGATGAGCTTCCGCGATTTTGCGGCCGGCGATACGCTGAAACCGCATCCCGGCATCGTCATGCATACCGCCAAGCTCAACCATCCAGGCGGCTGCATCGGCTATAGGGTCGAGTGGGGCGGCCGGATCATAGCGTTCGTCTACGACACCGAGCATGTCGCCGGCCATCTGGATGAAGGCGCCCTTTCGCTGATGGATGGTGCCGATCTCGCCATCTACGACACGACCTATACCGAAGCCGAAATGCCGAAACATATGGGCTTCGGCCACTCGACCTGGCAGGAAGGTGTCAAGCTGGCGAAGAAGGCCGGTGCCAAACGCCTTGCGCTCTTCCATCATGCGCCGGCGCGCACCGACAAGGAACTCGATGATATGGAGCGGGATGCCCAGGCAAGTTTCCCGGGCGCTTTTGCCGCTTTTGACGGACAGTTGCTGCAGCTCTGAGGCAGATCCAACTAGTGCATGAAATCCCCGATCGGATGCCACTCTACGGCCGCGTGGCCAGCCGTCTCGGCGAACAGTGCTTCGATGAAGCCCCAGGCCCGCGCATCGTGAACGAGATGGTGCGTGAGGACGCCGATCGGCTCGTCGTTGCCGTCGAAGCGGTTCTGTAGTTCCCGGACAAGTTCGGCGACCAGGTCGCCATGCGGCCGCCCGCCATAGGTGCCGTGCCAATCCATGATATCGATATGGGTGTTGACGAGTGCGATGGGCTGATCCGGTTTGGCGAGGCCGTAGACAGAGACTGCACGATATCCGAAAGCCGAGAGTTCCGGCAGCAGCGCCTTGTCGATCCGGTTCCATGGGGGCACCAGCATGGGGGCGAATTGCCGGGGGTAAAGCGCCTTGAGTTTATCGAAGCCACGGTGAAGTTCGTCGAGGACGATCGCCTGTGGACGATGCGGGCCGAGTTCTTGCTTCTTGGTGATATCGGGCGCATGGTTCTGGTGCGTCCAGCCGTGCACGGTTACCGTCACATCCTCCTCACTCGCCAATCGTGTCGCGAGCGGTTCGCCCGTGGGCGCCGGGATTACGGCGAGCGCCACCGGCACCGAATGACGGCCGGAAAGTGCCAGCAGGCGATCGAGTGCTGCGGTCGGCTCGATCGCGTCGTCGTCGCGGAACCATAGTCTTGCCCGCCGTCCCGCATCGACCCAGCGCTGCAACTCGGTCCGCAACGGCTGCCACGTAGTCTCATCGCTCATAATAGACATCTCCCAGATGCTTTCGCAGAATGGTTTCGAGCCGCTTCGAGGCTGCTTTCAGCGATCGCTGCTCCTGCACGAAATCGTAAGCTGCCCGCCCCATGGCACGCTGTTTCGGGGCGTCGTCCAGAAGGGCCACGATCGCGTCGGCATAGGCTTTTCGATCGCCATCGGCCGTCAGCAGGCCCGTCACGCCGTCCGCGACCACCTCCGGAACTCCCGCCGTCGCCTGGGCCACGACCGGCGTGCCTGCGGCCTGCGCTTCCAGATAGGCAAGGCCGTAGGCTTCGCCGCAGCCCGGCCAGACATAGATGCCCGCCGATCGCAATTCGTCGGCGATGTCTGGCGCGGAGCGTTCTCCGAGCCAGGTGATACGATCCGCCTCGAAAGGAGAAAACAGCGTCCTCACCTCGCCGCGCATCGGGCCGTCACCGATGACGGTCAGCGTCC
>JAGWJK010001125.1 GCA_028865845.1 Rhizobiaceae bacterium | reverse complement strand
TCCAATCTGCAGCCTGGGACATCAATCCCGCCCCTCGATCTGCCGAACGAGACGCATGTAGGCGAGGGGACATTGGCACATCGGTATTTTGAGCGCTTTCATGCTGCTTTCATTCATGCCGGCGGGACCGGCGGCCCCGATCGTCGATAGCGACCTTCTGCTTATATCCGCATCAATATGTCAATCAGCGCCTGTGCCAGGTGCTTTATTTGCGTTGATTGTTCATGGCGCTTCAGCGCTCGGGATCATCGCGCAGGGTTTTTCGCCTTCATCCGAATCGATGAGGGCGTGCCAGGCGGCTGCGGTTATCGACGTCCTTGATTGGAGCGGGGAGCACACTGTCGTTTGACGTCGCCGCACATTAATTCAGTTATTTGGTTGTGTTTTACCCGTAACACAACCGTATTTTTTCGCGATGGTCTTCGCAGAAGCCATTTCCCAGTATAACTTGGATTTGCTTCAGTGCTTTTTATGACCACCTTGCATGGCGCTGAGCACAAAGACTGCAATCAGCATGAGAACGAGCATGTAGTCGAACGGGGTCAGCAAGTGCAGTAGTTCCATGATGTTACTCCTCCCAGAGATCATGAACACAACAACAACCGCAAGTATCCGCCTTTGTTCCCGAAATGCCAAGGTTTTTACATCCTGCGGTGCAAAAACACTGTTGTGCAAGGCACAAAACAACTTCCTGTTCCAAAAGATGCTATCTGTTCGGGTCATGCTGAAACGTGCGTGGGAACCAAAGCCCGGCGACTGCATTCTATTGTCAATAATTTTTATAGAGTATATTGCTCTGCGGCGGGCATGTGCGATTGGCGGTGCCGGGATATTCGGCCAATCGGCTGGACTGGAAGGACGTGGCGATGACAAGTTATTCTCGCGATCAAGCCCATGATCGGCCTGTCATTGCGATTATCGGAGGCGGGGTATCGGGAGCCGCAGTCGCTTTCCATCTGCTTCAACACCGCGCGCTTGAGCCTGGCCAGCTTTTTATTTTCGAGCCGCGTCAAAGGCTTGGGGCAGGGCTTGCCTATGATACGAATGATCCTGCGCATCGCATCAATGTTCCGGCAGCAAGGATGAGCCTGCTGCCCGACGACCTCGAGCATTTTCAGCGCTGGGTTGAGGCGAACGATGTTCTGGCCGACGACGAGAACGCTGCTGCGAAAGGCCATCTGTTCCCCCGGCGTGAAATCTTCGGTCGGTACGTGGGTGCGATGGTGCGACCTTTCGTGGAAAGCGGCGCGTTGACCCAAGTTACCGAGAGAGCGGTAGACGTTCGCCGGCATGGTGAGCGTTGGGTGGTCACCGGCGACGCGGGTCGAACGGTCGACGCTGATATCCTGGTCGTTGCCACCAGCCATCCATCGCCGCTTCCGCCGCAGCCGCTTGCAAGGGCGCTCGCTGGCCATCCGCGATTCGTGGCGGATCCCACTCGTCCGGACGCGCTCAAGGCCATCGGCAAGGACGACCGCGTGCTGGTGGTGGGCAACGGCCTGACCTCCGCAGATGTCATCGCTTCCCTCAGCCTGCGCGGACATGTGGGAGCAATCACCGCGATTTCCCGGCGGGGCCTTCGCTCGCGCGGACACCCGGCCGTGAAACAGGAGTTGTTCGGCGATTTTGTCAGCCACCCCTCCCGCACGGCGCTTGATCTCCTGCGACATATTCGTGCCGCGATCCGCGCGGCGGAAGCCGAAGGACGCAGCTGGCATGCGGTCATCGATCAGGTGCGAACCCAAGGCGGCGATCTCTGGCGGGCGATGCCGATAAGCGAGCGGCGGCGCGTCGTTCGGCATTTGCGGCCGTTCTGGGACGTCCATCGCTTTCGTGTGGCGCCGCAGGTGGAAGCGGTCAGCGATGAGGCCATTCGCCAAGGTCGCCTCGAGGTGCTGGCGGCATCTGTCGCGTCAGTCGAGACGAAAGGTGACGTCATCGACTGCAAGCTGCATCTCAGTCGCTCCGGAAAGACTGTGGATCGCAGTTTCGACGCCGTGGTCGTGACGACCGGACCGGGACATCGCGGCATTTTGGATTCGCAAAACTGGATCGCGGCTCTGGCGGATGCCGGCTATGTCGCCATCGAT
>JAGWJK010001124.1 GCA_028865845.1 Rhizobiaceae bacterium | reverse complement strand
CAAGCCAGGTAAAGCGCCGACAGCAATACGGCGATGGCAATATAAGGAAGTGTGAGGGTGATGTTGCGGATCAGGACGAAAAACGGCGCCTTGTCGTAGGCGAACTTTCCGCAGATGTCTCCGAGCGAAGCGGATGCGCTGCAAGGCGCGCTCGTAAAGACGCTGCGCGCGATCGAGAGATCAATCTCGGGAAGCCGATTGAACAGCAGTAGCAATAACCCCCACAATGCGGACAGGGCAAAGAACGAGGCCAAGGGCTTGCCGAGCGAGGCCGTTCGTCTTGGGGCGGCTGCATAATCATACATCAGCGAATGTCGTCTTCCGGTTACCAATACAGTCATTGCGCGAGAGACCGTCGGCGTTTTGCGAGAAGACGCCGACAGCTCCAATGCTGAATGGATTACGTCAGAAGGCTGACAGCAGCCTGAAACATCAAATGGTTAGAAAGCGTTCTTGTGTTTTCAAAGCGCGAAACGATCTTCGAGATCGGCTTTTCGACGCTTTAAGTCTTTGCTTTCGCATGTCGGGTCGTAGACCGCCGCTTGTTAAGCCGTTGCGGCGACAAAGTCGTGACGCGGCAATGGGACGGTGCGAGCGCGACCCCGGGGCTGCCTTATCGCGAATGCTTCAGCGGGAGCGTAGAGCCTATCGAGCTTTCACTGTCGGGGAGACTGGCGCGGGATGACCTATCGGATATCGGCCGAAAACCCGGTGATATCTTTTTCGGTGATGGCTCTGATAACGCGGCAGGGGACGCCTGCCGCAATGACATTGGCCGGGATATCGCGGGTAATGACGCTGCCGGAGCCGATGATGCTGTTGTCGCCGATGGTCACGCCCTGGTTGATGTGAACACCCGCACCGATCCAGACGCGATTTCCAATACGCACGGGTTTGGCGTAACAGGCGCCCGCCGCCCGCTCGTTTGGGTCGATGGCATGGTTGGATGTGTATATGCCGACGCGAGGGCCAAATAGCACATAGTCGCCAATATCGACGCTGCCGCCATCGAGGATGACGCAATCGAAATTCGCGTAAAAATTCGATCCGATCGAAATATTGAAACCGAATTCGCAGCGGAACGTCGGCTCGAACAAGGCTCCAGGGCCGACATGTCCGAGCAGCCGTCGCAGGATCGCCTCACGCTCGGCCGGCTGCTGGCTGATGCTGCGACTGTATTCGTCGGTCAGACTGACGGCCCGCGCCCGCGCGGCGATCAGTTCCGGTGTAAGATCGTTATACATCTGCCCGGACAGCATCCGGGCACGCTGCTCTTCAAGTGTCATCTGGCGCTGCCGATTCCGATCTTTTCCAGGCGATGGGCGCGCTTTGAGCTTACTCGCCCATCTTGAAATAGGCTTCCAGACGGTAACCGTCGGGGTCGATCACGAACGTCGCGTAATAGAACTGGCTGTAATCCGGCCGAATACCCGGTTTGCCATTGTCTTCGCCGCCATTCGCCATGCCGGCTGCATAAAAGGCGTCTACGGCTTCGGCACTCGGTGCGACGAAGCAGAAATGCAGGCCGGAGCCGCGATCGGCCGGCACGGGGCGCTCGACCTGGCTGACCCAGAACTGCGCGCGCTCGGCGCCATATCCGCTGGTGCCGTCGAAATTGCTGAGGCGCTCGTATCCAAGTGGCGCTAGAGCCGCGTCGTAGAATTTCTGCGCTCGCTCCAGGCTTTTGACGCCAATCGAGATGTGATCGAACATAAGATGCAAACTCCCATTGCCGCGCTTTTGGCGGCTTCCTGATACGCGCCGGATCTCGGGGGACTTGGTCCCAGAACTCCAAGGTCCGGCCTGCCTCACCATCATTCAACGACCGAATGAAGTCAATGAAGCGCCGGCGTGTGGAGCGGTTCTCGCGCACTGCTATCAGAGGCTGGATGCCATGGGCGACACGCGCCTATCCGACCTTGCGGATTGCCGGAATGTATGGCGCGCGCATCAGTTCTTGAAGCGGCGGATGTGCCGTGGATCTTACGATCTTAATGCCAGCGACAGCTGGACTGGGCGCGGTAGCGGCGGCAAGGGCCGGCTGCGCTCCACTCGTCTTTGCCACTCGGCGCGCCGCTGCATGTCGCGTTC
>JAGWJK010001123.1 GCA_028865845.1 Rhizobiaceae bacterium | reverse complement strand
AACTTCGAGGATTACGAGCAGGACAAGATGCGCCGCCTCGGTGTGGACAGCATTAATCCGAGCCGCGTGACCTACAAGCGCCTGACGCGATAATCCGGCATCGCCGTCGCATTCGAGACCTACCGAAAACCCCGGCCTGGCCGGGGTTTTTGTTTGCCGCTACACCTTCGCGCGTATTCCCCGGCCGACAGATTTTACCAGATTTCCGACATTGAATCCCCGCGCGTGCGCGATTGGCTCTTGCAGAGAAAACTCAAATCACATAAAGATATCTTTATATCTTGATTGGGTGGTGGATGACGGATCTGGTGAAATTCGGTGTGGATGGCTTGGTGGATGTGCTCAAGGCGGCGGGCGAGCCGACGAGGCTGCGGCTTCTCGCGCTTCTTGCGGCCGGCGATCTGACCGTTACCGATCTTACCGAAATTCTTGGCCAATCGCAGCCTCGCATTTCACGGCATCTGAAGTTGCTGGGCGAAGCCAACCTGATCGACCGCTATCAGGAAGGCGCCTGGGCCTATTTCCGGCTGAAGCAGGAAGGCAAGGCGGTGATTCTCGTGCGGACGCTTTTGCGTCATGCCTCGGAGAATGACCCGGTGCTGTTGCGCGACAACGAGCGGCTTAATGCCGTGAAGCGCATCCGCGCGGAGCGGGCGCAGGCCTATTTCAGCCGCAATGCCGCCGAATGGGACGAACTGCGCCGTCTGCACGTTGCGGATGAGGATGTCGACAAGGCGCTGATCGATCTGATCGGCCCGCAGCAGGTCGATGCGTTTCTCGATCTCGGCACCGGCACGGGCCGGATGCTGCAGCTGCTCGCAGGCCATTATCGGCGCGCGGTCGGTATCGACGCCAGCCGCGACATGCTGGCGGTTGCGCGCGCCAATCTCGATCGCTCGAACATCACGGCAGCCTCCGTGCGCCATGGCGATATCTTCAATCTGCCGTTGGAAGCGCAGGATTTTGATCTCATCACCATTCATCAGGTGCTGCACTTCCTCGACCAGCCGGAGATCGCCATAAACGAGGCGGCAAGAATGCTTAGGCCCGGCGGTCGGCTGGTGATCATCGATCTCGCCCCGCACGGCTTGGAATATCTGCGCGACGAACACGCGCATGTGCGGCTCGGCTTCTCGCATCAAGTCATGGCAGACTGGCTGAAGAAGGCGGGACTCGATGTCGAGCAGGTACACGATCTTCATTCAGGGAGAGAGGGCGGTCATGCCCTGACGGTGACGATATGGCTGGCGCGGGATCCCCGCCTGCTGATTGCCGCCGATCAGGAACGCCAGTCGTCCCCCGTTCTTGCCGGGAGAGCATGATATGTCTTTAAAGACCGAAAACGGCCGCCGCGACCTCAGTATTTCCTTCGAGTTCTTTCCGCCTAAATCGGAAGAAGCCGAAGTGCAGCTCTGGAATACGGTCGCCGATCTGTCGGAATGGGAGCCGGAATTCGTTTCGGTCACCTATGGCGCCGGCGGTACGACCAAGGCGCCGACGCTGTCGGCCGTGCGCCGCATGATCCACGAGACGCCGTTCACCACCGCGTCGCACCTGACCTGTGTCGGCGCGACAAAGGAGGAGACGCACCGCGTCATCGATGATTTCGTCGGTGCCGGCGTGCGCCATTTCGTGGCGTTGCGTGGCGACGCGCCTGGCGGTGTCGGCATGCCTTACCAGCCGCATCCGGGCGGGTACGCCAATGCCGCCGAGCTGGTCGCCGGTTTGCGCGAGCGCGGCGATTTCGAAATCTCCGTTTCAGCGTATCCGGAAAAACATCCGGAGAGCCGTGATACGGCCGCCGACATCGACATGCTGAAGCGCAAGGCCGACAACGGCGCCAACCGGGCGCTCACGCAATTCTTCTTCGATAACGACGCTTTCGAGCGTTATCATGATCGCGTTCGCGCAACGGGCATCAAGATCCCGGTCGTGCCGGGTATCATGCCGATCCAGAACCTCACGCAGCTCAAGCGCTTTGCTGGCGCCTGCGGTACGAGCATTCCGCGCTGGCTCGATGAGCGTTTCGAGGGGCTGGACGACGATGCGGAAGAACGCGCCAAGGTTGCGGCCGATGTCGCGGTCGAGCAGA
>JAGWJK010001122.1 GCA_028865845.1 Rhizobiaceae bacterium | reverse complement strand
GTTACCCTCCAGGCAAATTCATCGTCTTGCAGCGGCTATGCTGCTTCAATGATTTATGTTTTAGGAGGTAAAACAGAACATTCCGCTAAGCGACGTGGTAAATATAACCACGGATTCCTTAGCAAGAATCCCCGCCAGTTCGGACTTGCTCTAATATAATTTACGAATTGGAAGCCATGTAATTCGCCAACCCGGCATTAATATTATTGGTATCTAAAATTAGAATTTTGAAACGTTACAAATCGGATAGCTTCCGAACGCGGTTAACGCGTCAAAATTTGTGACAATTTCCCGTAAAAATTGGATGCGTCCCTAATGATTAGCAGCATTCTTGCGCCGCAATCAGAAGCCGCCGCCGTCGGGTGGATAGACGTGCTCGCCACCGCGATAATCGGAAACGGAATAGCAGCCATCGCCGGTTTCACGGATGGCGCTTTGGCCTATATCCGCCTTGCCGTAGCCACCGGGAATGTCGAGAATATAGGTCGGCTGGCACAGACCGGAGATACGGCCGCGTAGGGCCGCGACGATCTTCTGGCCCTCGGTGATCGTCAGCCGGAAATGACTGGTGCCCGGCGCCAGATCGGGGTGATGCAGATAGTAGGGTTTGATCCGCGTCTCGACAAAGGCCTTCATCAGTTCCGCCAACACCTCGGGATCGTCGTTGACGCCCTTCAGCAGCACCGATTGGCTGACCAGCATGATGCCGGCGTCGGTCAGCCGGTCGCAGGCGGCGCGCGCCTCGGCGGTCAGCTCGCGGGGATGGTTGGCATGCACGGCCACATAGACGATCTTTCCGCTGGCCTTCAGCGCCGCAATCAGGGCCGCATCGATCTTCAGCGGGTCGACGACGGGGACGCGGGTATGGAAGCGAACGATCTTGACGTGGCTGATTGTTGCGAGCTGCCGCAGGATCTCCTCGAGCCGGCGCGGCGACAGCACCAGCGGATCGCCACCGGTCAGGATGACTTCCCAAATCTCGCTGTGATCGCGGATATAGGCGAAAGCGGCGTCCAGCGCGGCCGCGTCGAGCGTGCCCAATCCCTGCGGCCCGACCATTTCGCGGCGAAAGCAGAACCGGCAGTAGACCGGGCAGACATGGACCGCCTTCAGCAGCACACGATCCGGATAGCGATGCACGATGCCTTCGACCGGGCTGTGCGCGTGATCACCGATCGGGTCGGCGCGTTCCTCGGGGGTGACGACGAGTTCGGCCGCGTCGGGCACGAATTGCCGGGCGATAGGATCGGCGGGATCGGCTCGATCGATCAGCCTCGCGATGGAAGGGGTAAGCGCGATCGCGTAGCGGCTCGCCACTTGCTCCAGCGAGAGCGCTTCGCCAGCATCGATCAGGCCTGCCTGTTCGAGATCATCCACGCTCCGGATTGGGCGCATCACATTCATGAACCAAACTCCGCCACGGGCGCCCAAAGCACCTGCTCGATCCTGGAGGCGCCTGTCGCCAGCATCACCAACCGATCGAAGCCGAGCGCGATGCCGCTTGCGTCAGGCATGACCGCAAGCGCGTCCAGAAAATCCTCGTCCAGCGGATAGGTCTCGCCATAGATCCGCGCCTTCTCCGACATCTCGATCTCGAAGCGGCGCCGTTGCTCGGCCGCATTGGTAAGCTCGCCGAAACCATTGGCGAGCTCGACGCCGCATGCATAGAGTTCGAAACGCTCGGCAACGCGATGGTCACGCGCCGAAGGCCGGGCAAGAGCCGCCTCGGAGACCGGATATTCGTCAAGCACCGTCGCACGGCCGAAGCCGAGATTGGGCTCCACCTTTTCCACCAGCACGCGGCTGAAGAGATCCGGCCAGTAATCGTCGTCGGCGACCCTGATCCCCACACGCTTCATCTCCGCCGCCAAATGCTCTCGGTCCGTCGAACCATCGATGCCCACCGAGCCGAGCAGATCGATGCCGGCATAACGTTCGAAGGCTTGGGCAACGCTGAGGCGTTCGGGCGCCAAAGACGGGTCGCATTCGGCTCCCCTGTAGGTCAGCATCCCGGCACCGACCACCTTGGCCGCCAGCTCCAGGATCGCGGCGCAATCGGCCATCAGTGCCTCGTAGGGCTCCCCGGCGCGTTA
>JAGWJK010001121.1 GCA_028865845.1 Rhizobiaceae bacterium | reverse complement strand
GATAGCATCGAAACGATGATCCTGTTTCGTTGCCGGACGAATACGGCTTTATTTTTCGGCGACTTCAAATTTGATGTTTTGAGCGCCTTCCCAGAGCGTGAGGCGACCCAATTCGGCGAGCTTGTCCAGATCCGAGGTTATCGTGATGAAATGATTGCCGGCGAGCTGGCCGACCTTCGATGCGAAATCGACGCCGCCATAGGCGAGCAGTATCTCCGTTTCGCTGATGCCGCCCGGATAGAGAATGATATGCCCGGGCGCCGGATGGCTTGTGTGATTTTCGTAGCCGACGCCGAATTGATGATCGCCGAGAGGAATCCACACACCTTCGCCAGACCAGCGGACGTGGACGATCTGACCGGCAAACGGCATCTGCTTCAGGAACGCTTCGGACGTCTTCGGCGCTTTCTGCATCTCCAGAACGGCATCGAAAGTGAACGGTCCTGCGGTAATCTTGAGCTTCATCAGGTATTTTCCTTTAGCGGCAAACTCGGCTGGAATGGGCTGCGCCATGAACACGTTATAGTCGGTTTGTCTTTTCGTCGGGGAACGGACTTGTCTCAGTAACAACTTCTCGATTGCACCTGCCATCGTCCGCCTTATGAGACGAAATCGACATCAACGGAAATTGGAACGGCAATGGATATCGAGCGTTTGGCGGCATTCACGCAGGGAGAAGACGGCGGCAATCCGGCTGGAGTTGTTATCTGCGATACCCTGCCGGACGAAGCAGTCATGCAGCAGATCGCACGAGACGTGGGATATTCAGAAACTGTCTTCGCATCCCGCCAAGGATCGCATTGGCGGACACGCTATTTCGCGCCGGCCAAGGAAATTCCGTTCTGCGGGCATGCAACGATCGCGCTCGGCGCAGCTCTTGCGGACAAATACGGAGACAACAGCTATCTGCTGCGTCTCAACGATGGAGAGGTGAGTGTCTACGGCAAAGGGCAACCCACACTTTCCGCCTCGCTCGAAGCACCAATTTCCAGCAATCGCTCGCCGGAGGGACAGTATCTGGAGCAATGCCTGGCGCTTTTCTCCTATTCCGAAGCCGATCTGGACACGCGCATCACGCCCGCGATCATCAATGCAGGCGCGAACCATCTATTGATTGCCCTCAACAGTCGGGAACGCCTGCGAGAGATGGCCTATGATCTGGAAGTCGGACGGGCACTGATGGCCAAGGAGAACCTGGCAACCATCAGTCTCGTCTTTGCCGAAACGAACGCGCTGTTTCACGCCCGCAATCCGTTTGCAGCCGGCGGTGTTTATGAAGACCCTGCAACCGGGGCTGCGGCAGCAGCGCTCGGCGGCTATCTTCGCGCCATCGGATGGCCGCATTCCGGTTCGGTCAAGATCCTTCAGGGCGAAGACATGGGTGTTCCGACCAATATCTTTGTCGAGCTCCCCGAAGAGCACGATGCACGCATAAAAGTCTTCGGCACCGTCCGCCGCATCCTATAAGGCGGCGCTTGCCGCCGCCCTACCTCGCAATCGCCGGTCCTAGCCCATGTCAGGCTGCCGGCGTCGGCTCGCCAAGGGATAACATCAAGCGATTTGCCCAGTTGAAAAACGCAGCCCCGTGAATCACGTCGGCGATTTCCAGGTCGTCCAGCCCTTCCGCTCTCAACCGCTCGATCTCGGCTTCGCCGAAGGCGGAAGGCGTCGACGTCAAGGCGACGGATGCCGCGACCACGGCGTTCCAGCGCGTGCCGAGATCGGTCTCGATGCCTTCGTCAAGCAGACGCTGCACGTCCTCGGTCCGCTTCGAATGGTGCGAGGCGAAACGCGAATGCACGGATGCGCAGAAGATGCACCCGTTGTACCGCGATGCCGCAGTGGCCGAAAGCTCCCGTTCCGCACGCGGTAAGCCGGACTTCGTATTATAGAAAATGTCCTTGTCGGTCTTCGTCCGCGCTTCGAGGATTTCCGGGTCGCGGGCGAGCAGCATGAAATAAGGCGATTTGGAACGGGATGCATCGACAAGGCCGGCCCAATGCCGCTCCGTCAGCTGATCCTCGCTGAGCGGCTGCAACCAGGGCGTCCAGCCGATTTCGGCCTGCGTGAATACATCGGGCCGATCCTCGACCGTGG
>JAGWJK010001120.1 GCA_028865845.1 Rhizobiaceae bacterium | reverse complement strand
TCTACAGCCCGCTGTTCGTGCCGATCGTTTCCTCCTTCTTCGAGGTCAACCATGGCCAGGTCGATTGGTCGACGCCGACCCTTTCGGCCTATGTCTCGCTGACGCAGAACAATGACGTGCTTTCCGCCCTGCGCGCGACCCTGATCGTCGGCCTTTGCACCGTCGTTCTCTCGGTCGTCTGCGGAACGCTTCTTGCGCTTTACTATCACAACCGCCGGCCCGGACGCGGCGTCCTGCAGTTCATCATCTTCCTGCCCTTCCTGATGCCGCCCGTCATCAGCGGCCTGGCGTTGCTGATCTTTTTCCGGGAGATCGATTTCGACCGTTCGCTTATAACCGTCGTCATCGGGCATACGGTGTTCGTGCTGGCGATCGTCTACCGCACGGTGCTGACACGACTGCAGTCGATGAGCCGCACGCTCGTCGAGGCGTCCTATGACCTCGGCGCCAACGGGTGGCAGACCTTCTGGCGCGTCATTCTGCCCAATCTGTCGAGTGCGATGGCCGGCGGCGCGATCCTCGCTTTCGCGCTTTCGTTCGACGAGACGATGATCACGATCCTGGTCACGGGACCGCAGAGCACCCTGCCCGTTCGCCTCTGGGGCATGATGCGCCTCGGCTTTTCGCCCGACATCAACGCGCTGGTGGCATTGATCCTGGCCTTCACCGTGCTTCTCTGCATGCTCACCGCCCGCTTCCTCATTCCACGGCAGATGGCGTCCATGCGTTCCTAGCATCCGGCGCGGAAATCACGACGGAAACCGGATCAGCTCTTCGATGCCGAGATTATTTTCGCTCGAATGTCAGGGTCAGCGTCGCACTGCCGCCGACCTCGACGCCCGTGCCCCACAACCCGACCGTACCCTTGCCGTCGATCCCGACGGCGACGGAGACTGTCTTCAGGCCGAGCCCGGCGGGTTGCTGCGCTTCGTCGGGAAGCGCGTCCTTGAACGCATCAAGGAAAGCCTTGAGGTTCTTGCGCAGCTCGTCGACCGGGAGCTCCACGGTTGCGCTCTTGCTCAGCGTTTCGACCTTGCCAGCTTTGCCGGCAAATACTGGAATGGTTTGCTTCTCAGCCATGTCTCATCCTGTCGGTTATTGCGTTGAAAGTCTCAGATCCGGATTGGCAAACAGGCAGTAGCTGCGAACGGCCACCTGCCGCGCCCGGCGTTCGTCTTCATCCTTGGTGTTGTCGTTCGCGATGGATTGCTTCGTTGCGATCAAGGCCTGGCCGATCGGCAGCTTCTGCAGTTTTTCGTAGAATAGCGACGTGAACTGGTTCGCGACATTGACCTCGACCGGCCACAAGGTGCCCACGACCGCACAGGCCTGGCTGTTGATGAACCGATGGACGAAGCTGTTGCGCTGCATCAGGCCTTGGTAGGGCTTGGCGCTGGCGCAGGCGTTGAGGACAATGAAGGGGTTCTTGCCCCCAAAAGCCCTCTCCTCCATTAATTGCCCAACCTCTATCACCTGCAGAATGTCGCCGTTCGCCAGCTCCAGCCCGCCTCCGGCATTGGCTTCGCGGAGGCAATGGCCGGTGAACTGGATCGCGTCGAAATCAGTCTTTCGAAACACGTTCGTGACGATTTCACTCGTGCTCGCCACGGTCTGGAACCGATTGCCGAACATTGTCCTGAGGTAGGCTTCATCCGTCTCGGCGGCAGCATGGGTCCCCTTGACGAAAGCCATGCGCTCGATCCGCTTGTTGATGATATCGGGCAGGTTGGTGACGCCCATGTACCATCGGCAGATCGCCTTGCGGTCGCCGACGAAAAACGGATCCCTGGCATCGTCGAGATAGACCAGCTCAAGAGGGAAATCGAAATCATCCTCGTGGCGCAGCATCACCGACTTGATTTTCGATAATCGCAGCAGATCGACGATATCTTTCGGCAACAGGCCGGCAAGCTCAATGCCGATGATCTTCAACCTGCGCTCGACGTCTTCCGGCTTCGCGTCCGATTGATAGAGGATATCCAGCATATCCGTCAGTTCCTGGCGGGCGGCCGCATCCGGATATTTGAAGCCCTGAAAGGAGACATGGTCGAGCTGGGCGCATTCGCGCGGACTGCAAACCTCGAACTCGCCCTGTTTC
>JAGWJK010000086.1 GCA_028865845.1 Rhizobiaceae bacterium | reverse complement strand
GCCATTCCCCGGAGCCATGTTCCGCCCTCATCGGAATTAGCATGGCCTCATCCGGAACGTGCCTCGTGCATCTCGGAACCATGCGCCAACGGACCTGACCAACTTGCTGACATCCGCCACCCTCGCCGCCATACTGCCGTTTCCGGATATCGATCCGATCGCCTTTTCGTTGGGGCCGCTTTCGATCCACTGGTACGGCCTGGCCTATGTGGCGGGCATTCTCGTCGGCTGGTTCTATGCCCGGCAACTGGTCGACAACGCCAAGCTCTGGCCGAACGACACGGCGCCGATGACGCGCACGCATCTGGACGACTTCATCCTCTGGGTGGCGTTCGGCATCGTCCTTGGCGGACGCATCGGCTACATCCTGTTTTACGATCTCGACCCGGTTCTTGCCAATCCGATCCGCGCGATCGAAGTCTGGAACGGCGGCATGTCTTTCCATGGCGGATTGATCGGCACGACCATCGCCATGATTCTCTTCGCCAATCGCAACAAGATACCGGCGTGGAGCCTGTTCGACATCGTCGCGGCGGTCGCCCCCATCGGCCTCTTCTTCGGCCGCATCGCCAATTTCATCAATGGCGAACTCTGGGGGCGCACCACGGATGTGCCCTGGGCAATGGTATTCTGCAGCCCGCATGTGATCGCCGCGCATGACGGCATTTGCCCGGCCGGCCTCGATCCCCGCCATCCGAGCCAACTTTATGAAGCCGGCATCGAAGGGATCATACTCTTCGTCGTGCTGTTCATTCTGACGCGCTGGGCATTGGCGTTGAAAAAACCTGGGACCGTCAGCGGTGTTTTTGTAATCGGCTATGCCTTCTCACGTATTTTCGTCGAATTCTTCCGCCAGCCTGACGAGCAGCTCGGCTATCTCCTCGGCACCAACTGGCTGACGATGGGTATGGTACTTTCGTTGCCGATGGTCGCGGTGGGTCTTTGGGCAGTCCTCCGCGCTCGTCGTGTTGCCATCAGGCAGACGGCTTGAGCTTATTACGGGACGGACGATGACGACTGCGCTTGGGGAAAAAATCAAAACTATCATCCGCGCCAACGGGCCGCTGAGCATTACCGACTATTTCTCGCTCTGTCTCGCCGACCCGCAATATGGCTATTACAAGACCCGCGAGCCTTTTGGCCGAATGGGCGACTTCGTCACCGCGCCGGAAGTCAGTCAGCTCTTCGGCGAGATGATCGGTATCTTCATGGTGCATGCCTGGCAGCGCCATGGAACACCCAGCGGCGTCCGCCTCGTCGAAATCGGCCCGGGGCGCGGCACGATGATGTCGGACATGCTGCGCGTCATCGGCAAGCTCGCGCCTCAGCTTTACGATGTGATGAGCGTTCATCTGGTCGAGACCAGCGATCGGCTGCAGGGTCTTCAGCGACAGACGCTCGAAGAACACGGCGACAAGATCGCCTGGCATTCGGATTTCGAAAGCGTTCCCGCGGGTTTCACACTGCTTGCCGCCAATGAGCTTTTCGATGCCATCCCGATCCGGCAGTTCGTGCGTACGGC
The DNA here is from genome assembly GCA_028865845.1 of Rhizobiaceae bacterium. Classification (GTDB taxonomy): domain Bacteria; phylum Pseudomonadota; class Alphaproteobacteria; order Rhizobiales; family Rhizobiaceae; genus Rhizobium. Next base: position 8,657 of record JAGWJK010000086.1, on the reverse strand, counting down.
TAGCGGTTTCCGCGAGCGGACGGTCGGTCTCGACACCAATGACGAACTTGCCTTCATGGCCGGCGTCGCCAGTCTCGATCCGGCGCTGCTTCCGCCGGGTCACCCCACGCCGCCTTTCGGCACGATCTTCGAAATCGCCCCTGCCCGCCAGGCTGTGATGACGACGATCTGCGATCGTCTTGCCTCCCATGGCGGCACGGCGCTTGCAATCGACTACGGCCATATGTCGACCGGCTTCGGTGATACGCTGCAGGCAGTGCGCATGCATGAATACGACCCTCCGCTGGACCATCCCGGCGAAGCGGACCTGACTAGCCACGTGGATTTCCAACATCTGGCGGAGACCGCCCGCGCGTCAGGTCTTCATATCAACGGCTGCTGCCACCAGGGCGACTTCCTGCTCGGCCTCGGTCTGCTGGAACGTGCCTCCGCACTCGGCCGCGACCGCGATGCGGCGACGCAGGAAGGCATTCGCCTCGCCGTCGAAAGGCTCGCAGGTGCCGGCGAAGGCAAGATGGGAGAGCTTTTCAAAGTGCTTGCCGTCTCAAGTCCGGCTATCGATCTCATGCCGTTCCGGCCGGTGACGTGAGAGCCGCACCTGCTCTTCTCGCGCTCTTTCTGCGGATTGACAGAGCGCGCGTCGCTGGGCCAACATCGCCACCCGACCGAACCGCTTGGCCACAGAAGCGTTATTCACCACACCAGTAGCGAAGACCATATCAAGGGACGCAGCATTGCCGACTCCGATCGAAAGCGCGCTTTTGAGCGCAACCAAGAGCGCCGGCATCCGCCACGGCTATTTCACCCGTCACGGCGGTATTTCAGAAGGGCTGTACCGCGGACTGAACGTTGGCCTCGGCTCCAACGACGATAGAGAGCACGTCCAGGAAAACCGCCGCCGGGTGGCGGCGTGGTTCGGGTTGCCGGTAGAGCGACTGGCAACCGTGCATCAGGTCCATTCGCCCGATGTCATCGTGATCGACGCCGGCTTCGATGGCGCCCGCCCCCAGGCTGATGCGATGGTCACCGCGACGCCCGGAATTGCGCTAGGCGTGCTTGCAGCGGACTGCGGCCCGATCCTGTTTGCCGATCCGCAGGCCAGGGTGATCGGGGCTGCCCATGCTGGCTGGAAAGGCGCGCTGACCGGCGTACTCGAAAACACCATCGAGGCCATGGTCGGGCTCGGCGCCAGACGGGATGCGATCGTCGCCTGCCTCGGCCCGTCGATCAGCCAGGCAAGCTACGAGGTCGGACCGGAATTCGTCGAGCGTTTCGTCGCGCACGATCCGGACTATGCGCGCTATTTCATTCCGTCTGAAAAGCCCGGGCATGCGATGTTCGATCTACCCGCCCTGACGGTCGATCGCCTGCGCAATGCCGGCGTGACGGCGGAAAGCCTCGATCTCTGCACCTACCCCGACCCCGACCGCTTCTTTTCCTATCGCCGCACGACGCATGCGAAGGAGCCTGATTACGGCCGCCAGATATCCGCCATCGCCATCGAGGAGACGTTCTAACATGGCCCTGCATTTCGAACGCAGTGAATTCGACGCCCGCCTTGCCCGCCTTCTTGCGAAAATGCAGGAGGAAAAGCTCGACGCCATGCTGCTGTTCGCGCAGGAGAGCATGTTCTGGCTGACGGGCTACGACACCTTCGGCTATTGCTTCTTCCAGACCCTGGTGGTGAAGGCCGATGGCACGATGGTGTTGCTGACGCGGTCGGCGGATCTGCGCCAGGCGCAGCTCACCTCCGTTATTTCCGATATCCGCATCTGGGTCGATCGCGTCAACGCCGATCCGACCGTCGATCTCAAGGATCTGCTGGTCGAGCTCGACCTGCTCGGCGCCCGCATCGGCGTCGAATACGACACTCACGGCATGACCGGGCGCGTTGCCCGTCTGCTCGACAACCAGCTCGCCACCTTCGGCCAGATCACCGATGCGTCTTACCTCGTCAGCCGCCTGCGCCTGATAAAGAGCGCAACGGAAATCGCCTATGTGGAGCGTGCCGCGGCCCTCGCCGACGATGCGCTCGATGCGGCGCTTGCGCTGACCAAGCCGGGTGCCGATGAAGCGGACATCCTTGCCGCCATGCAGGGCGCGGTCTTTTCCGGCGGCGGCGACTATCCCGCCAACGAATTCATCCTCGGCTCGGGCGTCGAAGCCCTGCTTTGCCGCTACAAGGCCGGCCGTCGCAAGCTTGATGCCAACGACCAGCTGACCCTCGAATGGGCCGGCGCCTACGCCCACTATCATGCCGCGATGATGCGCACCGTCGTCATAGGCGATCCCTCGCATCGCCACCGCGAGCTTTTCAACGCCTGCCTCGAAAACATCCAGGCGATCGAAGCCGTGCTGACCCCTGGGCACACCTTCGGCGACGTCTTTGACGTGCACGCCAAGATCATGGACGAGCGCGGCCTGACCCGGCATCGGCTGAATGCCTGCGGCTACTCGCTTGGCGCCCGCTTCTCCCCCTCCTGGATGGAACACCAGATGTTCCACGTCGGCAATCCGCAGGAGATCGAGGAAGGCATGTCGCTTTTCGTCCATATGATCATCATGGACTCCGACACGGGCACTGCAATGACGCTCGGCCAGACCTACCTTACGACGTCGCAGGCCCCGAAAACATTGTCGCGCCATCCACTCGAATTTCTTAACCGTTAGAGGCGTAAAATAGCGATCCAGACCGGGAGACCGGCGAACACAAGGATCGCGAAAATGGGACTGGGCAGGACGACGCTGATTTCCGTTGGCTTTTGTGTCGCGCTTGCCGGCTGCAACACCATGGACGCGTTGACGCCGCCCGAAAGCATCGGCGATGCCGGCTCCAGTCCCGTTACGCAGCGCGAGGTCGAGCGCATGGCGGCCGCGCCTCAGCAGCAGCAAAGCTATCAGACCGCGCAGGACAGCTACAGCTACCAGCGGCAGGACTATCAGCAGCAGGGCTACCAGTCGCAGAGTTATGGCGGCGCCAGCGGCGGGACGCTGGAAGATCAGGCCTCGGCCCTGAGAAGCAGCGGCCGCAATCCCTACGCCTCCCGCCCGCTCGACGGCAGCCGCACGGCCTCGATCTCGCAGGATAACGGACAAGTTTCGGCCGACGACGAGCAGCGCGAAGCCGATAGCCGCCTTTCAGACAATCCGCCCCCACAGCAACAGGCGACGCAAGACGATCAGCAGGATCAATCGCCGCCGCAAGATCAGCAGCAACAACAGGCCTCCCTGCCTCCGGCTTCGGCAGCGGATCGAAACAGCGTCCGCTTCCTGCCGATCATCGGTGCGCCGGTGCAGGCTGTGACGCCGCTGTCGCGCCAGCTCGGCTCCGAAGCCCGCTCGCTTGGCCTGACGATCAAGAGCTCAAGCGATTCCAGCGCCGCCTACATTCTGAAGGGCTATCTCTCTGCCTTCCAGGACGGTCCGCAAATCTCGGTGACCTACGTCTGGGACGTTCTCGACAATAACGGCTCGCGCCTGCACCGCATCCAGGGTTCGGAAAGCGCACCGCTGAAGCGCGGCGATCCGTGGGCATCGGTCCCGCCCTCCGTCATGCAAAAAATTGCCACCGAAACCATGGCCGATTTCAACTCCTGGCGCGACTCGCGCGGTGGATAGCCACAAGCTTTTCAGAAATATGAAAGCGAACACGCTCTAGCCCCTTGCATTCGAGAGCAGGGTGGTTAAAAGCGCGGCTATCAGGTTGGTAACAGGCGGGCCAAAATGAAGATATTCGCAGGGAATTCGAACCGGCATCTTGCCGAAGCGATCTGCAATTATCTCAATGTTCCCTTAGGTAAGGCCAGTGTTCGGCGCTTTGCGGACCAGGAAATCTTCGTAGAAATCCAGGAGAACGTGCGCGGCGAGGACGTGTTTGTCGTTCAGCCGACTTCGTTTCCGACGAACGATCACCTGATGGAACTTTTGATCATGATCGATGCGATGCGACGCTCGTCGGCGCGGCGCATTACCGCGGTCATCCCGTATTTCGGCTATGCACGCCAGGACCGTCGCGCTTCCGGGCGCACCCCGATCTCGGCGAAGCTGGTGGCCAATCTGATCACCGAGTCGGGCGCGGACCGCGTTCTGACCCTCGACCTGCACGCAGGTCAGATCCAGGGCTTCTTCGATATCCCGACCGACAATCTCTATGCGCTGCCGATCCTGACGCGCGATATCAAGGCGAACTACGATATCGGCAACGTCATGGTTGTCTCCCCCGATGTCGGCGGTGTCGTGCGCGCCCGGGCGCTTGCCAAACGCCTCGACTGTCTGTTGGCGATCGTGGACAAGCGCCGTGATCGCCCGGGTGAGTCCGAAGTGATGAACATCATCGGCGAAGTTGCCGGGAAGGATTGCCTCCTGATCGACGATATCGTCGATTCCGGCGGCACTCTCTGCAACGCGGCCGATGCCCTGCTCGCACGCGGCGCGGCAAGCGTCACCGCCTACATCACCCATGGCGTTCTCTCCGGCGGCGCGGTGACCCGCGTGACGAATTCGAAGCTGAAGGAGCTGGTGATCACCGATTCGATCCAGCCGACGACGGCAGTGCAATCGGCACCGAATATTCGCGTCATCAGCACCGCGAGCCTGATCGGCGAAGCCATCAACCGCACCAGCCAGGAAGAATCGGTTTCCAGCCTGTTCGACTGAGCCGTTATCCCCGACCAGACGCTTCCAAAGCGTGCCGCGATTTTTCAGATTCGCCGTACACGCTCCGGATCTCTGTTTTCGCACATCGTCATCGCAAGACCGCCGCGGACTTCCACGCGACTTATGGCGTTAAACGGCGCTTGCGCCAATGGGATGTGTCCGTTTCCACGCGAGCAATCCGATCCCGAGAAGTCCCGACACGAAAACAAGTGCGCCGGAGCCCATGATCGACGGCGCGATGCCGAACCAGGCAAACAGGCTTGGCGACACCAGGTAGGATAAAAACAGGCCAAGGAAAATCGCGCACATCAGCAGGCGATAGATTTGCGCCAGGCGATGCGGCTCGCCGCGTGTCTGCATCAGGTGCAGCATGGCGAGATTTTCAAGTGGACCGTTGATCGCGGCAAGGCAGGCGACGGTCATGAGCCATACGCGATCATGCATCAGCGGCAACAGGAAAACGCCGCTCCCGAAGATCAGCTTGGCGGCTATGATCCACACGACAGGCCGGCGAAGCTTGACATTGCTGAGCACGAGATTGGCGGTGACGTTGCCGACCCCATACGCGGTCATCATCAGGCTGTAGTCGGTCAGCGGGTCGGCGCTGATCTCGCGAAGATGCAGGATCATGCCCAGCAAGATGCCCATGGCCCAAGCAATGTTGCCGACGAAATTCGTAAACAGGCCGTAGAGAATGGCGGCGTGACCCCGCGCCATGCGCCAGCCGCCGAGTACGCCATCAATGACGGCGGCCGTGCCTGAAAACTCGCGACGCGGAGCACCCGGCATCTTGGCGACGGCGAGCCATACCGCGAGCGCGGACAGCAAGAATGTCGCGGCGGTCACGGTGAAGAACTGCGACTTCGGGAGAAAGCCGTTCACCAGCGCAATCATGCTCGGACCGAGAATACGGGCCATGCGCCTCGTCGCATCGAACAATCCGTTCGTCGCGTGGCGAACGTCGGGCTCGATCGCAATCGTCGGCAGGGTTGCCTGCAGCGACGGATCGAAGGTCGAGGTCAGCAAGGCGATGCATCCGGCAAGCGTCACCAGCAACGGCAGGCTCATCAGATGAAACAGACCGGCAGCCGACAGGACCAGCAGCAGCACTGCCCTGAGAAGATCGGCCGAGATCATCGTCGTCGCGTGCCGCCAGCGATCCGTCAGGATACCGCCGAAGAGGCTGCCGAAAAGGAGTGCTCCGGATTGAAGCGCCGATACATAACCCGCATCGCTGCCGATGAAATCGGCAGCGATCCAGACGACGGCGACCATGTAGAACTCGGATCCGGTCGCCGCCAGAACCTGGCCGGCCCAAAGCAGAGAAATCGAACGCTGGGCCAGCGGCTTTAAGACAAACATGTTTTTATTCTGAATTCAGGCTGTTTATTTGATGAGTTGGCCGTTGATCGTCACGCTCTTGTCGTCGGCAAGGCTGATGTCCCAACGCGAACGTCCGTCCGGGTCGGTCTTGGCGAAGCCCTTGGCCATCATCAGGCCGAGAGAAACCTGATTGAGGTCAGGCTGGTTCTTCGCAGCGTCCTGGATCGCAGCAATCGTCTTGTCGAGATCGCGAGCCAGCACCGTGAACTTCATCGACACGCGATCCTTGTCGTCGAGCCAGGCACGCATGCTGCCGGACGCTTCGATCTCGTACAGGCTGGACGTGGCGAATACCTTCGGATAGGCGATCGTGACGGTGCCGTCCGGGAACATCTCCTTCTGGATGTCCTCCACTGCCTGCTTGCCGGCGTCCGGATCGGACGGCTTGTTGAAGTCGGTCCGCTGGAGGACGTCGCTGACCGCCGCAAGATTGAGATTGGGAACCCCGACCTGCACCTCGGCTGCATCCGGAATGAAGGCAACGTAGTCCTGCGGCACGAGATCCGAGGCGATCTTGAACTTTTCAAGCCGCAAGCCGAGATTGACGTTGGTCGCCTTGGCAGGTCCATCGACCTTTAGGGAGTAATCCATCTTCTGTAGCCCGCCATTGCCGAGCGGCGTCGTCACGGAAATGTCCCTCGCGGAAACACTCTCGCCGAACGAGCCGGCCACCGGCAGGAGGTTCAGGAGCAGATTCTTCAGGCTTGCGCTTTCGCTGTCGGATAGCGTCTTCGCATCCTTATGCTCCGAGACGAACTGGATGAGATCGTTGATCTGCTTCAGCGGAAGAGCGGTCGCACTCGCATTGAAGCCGATGGAGCCGATGCGAAGCTCGCCGAAGATGGCGGTATCGGAGGAAATCTTGTCGTAGAGCGATTGCAGCCCGCCGTTCATTTCCATATCGAGCTTGCCGGCGCCGCTGCTGCTGTTTGCAGACGAAAGTGTATATCCGATGCTGTCGATGGTGACGTCGTTCTTCTGGATGCCGTTGTCGTTCGTCCTTGTGGAGATCGTGACACCGGAGCCCTTCGTCTCCATAGATTTCATGTAGTGCAGCGCCGGATCGAAAACGCCGTTGATGCTCGAGGACGTCAGCGCATAGCGGAGCGATATATCCGGGCCGCTCTTTGATTTTGCCGTGATATCGAAGGCATTGTTGCCCTCGATCGCCCAGAGACCACCGTCCTGCGGCGTGGCAAAGGCGGTGAACGGCTTCAGGCCGGAAATGATGAAATCGGTCGTCTTCATCTTGTCGAGAAGCTTCGCGAAATCATAGGTGATCTTGTAGCGATTGTCGGCCGGCGTCACCGTGATGAAACCGCTCGACGCAAGATCCTCGGGAAGGAAATGCGTCAGGTTGCTCAGCAGATCCTTGGCACCCTGTGTGTTGATGTCGGCTGCCTGTGCAGCACCACTAACGCCGATGGCAAGAACCGCCGCGGCGACATTCCTCTTAAAGTTCATGGTTAAACTACCCCACATGGCTATTAGCAGCTGTTATATTCGGGAGAGGCCAGGATCTGCCGACTTCGACGTGATGACGATGCCGGCAGATAACCCGGAAACCTCGGCTTTCGGTCTCAAGGCTTTTTAATAATCTGTCCGTTCACCGTAACGGTGTGATTTTCATCCATTGCGACATCCCAGCGCAGCCGGCCGTCCGGATCGGTCTTGGCAAAGCCCTTAGCCGCCATCAAGCTGAAGGAAACGCTGTTGAGGCGCGGGTTGGTCTTGGCAGCCTCCTGCACGGCAGCAACCGTCGCATCGAAATTGCGGGCCAGGATCGTTGCCTGCAGCGAATAGCTCTTGTGGTTCTGCAGCGAGCCCTTCAGCTCCCCGGAGGCCTCGACGTCGTAGACGCCAGAGGTTGCGCTGATCCTAGGGAACTCGACGGTGCCATAACCGCTCGGAAATACGGAGCGCGTCAGCGTCTCGCGCGACATCGGCGTATCGCCTTCGGAGACGACCTTGAGGCCGGTGTCGATCAGATCCTCGAAGTTGATATCGGGAATACCGACCTGGATATCGAGGCTCTCGGGCAGAAACGATGCATAAGCCGCGGGAACGATGCCGGCATCCTCTGTCAGATGCTCGGCGCGCAGACCGAAATTGACGTTGGAGGATTTGGTCAGGCCGTCCATCTTCAAGCTGTAGTCCAGCATCTTGGCGCCGAACTTCCCCTTCTCGGTGCTGACAACCAGATCGTTGAGGGTGACGGTCTCGCCGAGCGAACCGAAGGCCGGAAGCGCGCGGTGCACGAGTTCGGCAAATTTCGCCTTGCCGGCCTCTGAAAGCTCCTTCGCCTTGATGTGCTCGATGAAGAAGCGCACCACGCCCTGCAGTTCCTTCGCCGGCAAGCTGGTCGCCGTCAGATTGGTATCGACGCTTCCGGCGGTCAGAGTAAGGTTCGATACACGCGGCGACGTCAGCTTTTCATTGAAGCCCTGCATCGCATTATGCGCCTGCAGATCGACCTTGCCGGCCTCGGTGCTATCGGTCACAGCGGCCGTGGAGACGCTGCTGTCGATGCCGAGGTTGATGATCTGGCCGGCGCGCGGGCCGCTTCCGACGCTGGAAAATTTGAGGCCCGAATATTTCGCGTTCATTGAGCGCATGAG
>JAGWJK010001119.1 GCA_028865845.1 Rhizobiaceae bacterium | reverse complement strand
AACTGTGAAGCGTTTACCATGGAAGCGGTCGTCCTCCATCTAACCGTTAAGTCTACATTGTCGCCGCGGCTCTTGCGGCGTATTGTCCAAGTGGTTTGATTTTTTTGACGGATCGTTCTGCTGGAACGAGCGTTATCAAGGGCTGGGTCCAAGGCTTGAAGATCGGATGCTTCCCATCCGAGAAAATCTAACAAGGAGAAAATAAATGAAAAAGGCACTCGCCATCGCGTTTTCCGCCGCATCCATGATGGTCGCCGGAGTGGCAACCGCTTCCGCGGCCGACATGGTCACCATGCCTCCGGCGCAGACGGACCAGCGCAACGGTGTGAGGATCGGCTATCTCGTTTGCACTATCGGCGGCGGGGTCGGCTACGTCCTCGGCTCGGCCAAGGAAATCAATTGTGATTTCCACACCACCTTGGGCCATGCGGCCGTGGACCACTACGGCGGCGCGCTTAGAAAGTTCGGCGTTGACCTGGGCTTCACGACGGAAAGCCGGCTCGTTTGGGCCGTATTTGCTCCGACCGCGGGCTATCATCATGGTTCTCTGAGCGGCCTCTATCAGGGCGCGACGGCCGAGGCGACTGTCGGTGCCGGCGTCGGCGCCAACATCCTGTTCGGCGGCACCGCCGGCTCGATCCACCTGCAGACGATCAGCGTCACCGGCCAGATCGGCCTCAATGTTGCCGCGACCGGCACGTCGATGACACTGACCTCCACGGACTAAGATTTTCCGGCGCCGCGCGAAACGCTGCCGAAAACCTTTTCTCGAGACTTACCCGTCCCTTAACCGGGGCGGGTTTTTTATGGCATCCGCATAACCGATTTCCGCGTTCTTGGCGGTCTGCAAGCGTCCAAGACTTTGGATCGCCTTGGTCTCCCATATGCGGGCGTGCTGACGATGCGCAAATTCGATGGCGTTGAACAGATAGTCCTCCGCGTTTGCTGTGGAGATGCCTTGCCGCGCCAAAGCTTCGCCCTTCAACCGCAGCAGCTCGGCGGTGAAATAATTTTCACCGGTGCTTTCGACGAGTTCCAACGCCTGTTGCAGGGTTGCAAGGCAGGCATCGGCATCGCCGGACTGCAGATGGCAATCCGCCAGCAGACCGAGATAACAGGATTTGTCGACTTCCTGTTCCCCGAGATTGTCGCAGGTGTAGCGCATCTTCTGCAGGCCGGAGAGATCGCCGTCGGCGCGTACCATCAGCCAGCCGGTAAAAAACGAAGCCATGTTCTGCCACATGCGAAAGCCGTTCTCTGTAGCAAGGACGGAGAGCTCTGCGATCATACGGCGCAGCGGATTAGCCTCCTCGCGCAAAGCGTGCAGGATGCAGCCGTTTCCGAGGCAGGCGGCGAGCCTGTAGGCGGAAAGCCGCCGTGCGTCGGCCTCGGCGGCGCGGAACAATTCGATCGCAGCTTGATCCAACCCGATCATCTGCAGCGTCCAGGCGAGATAGGACATCGCCATGCTTGGAAAATCGCTGCCGACTTCATCGGCATGGCCGGCATAGAGCAGCGCCTCCTCAAGATATTCGCGCGCCTGGAAGAAATGGCCGAGCGAGAAGTGGCACATGCCCTTGAACTGCATTCCGAGAACCAGAGCCTTCAGGCTGCTGCGCTCCTTGCCAATATCAAGCAGCTGGTTGCTCGCCCATTCGGCGTCGCCGAAGCGCGCGGAGTTGAACGCCGTGCCGAAAATGCCGTCGAGCGCCCTTATCGGTGCCTCGGCATCTCCGAGTTTCTCGCTGAGCCGCAGGACATTGCGGTAGGCCGCACTCCCTTCCCTGGTCACATAGCCGAAGGTCGCATAGAGGATGTCGCCGCGCTCCAGCTCCAGGCGCAATTCCTTACGGTCCCGTTCCGCCGATGGCGGCAGTTTCGCGAGGTTTTCCAGACCGTTGGCGAACATGTTCGCGGCCTCGACCTTCGCCCAGGTCTTGCCGATGTTGAGCCCCGCTGCCAGCCAATAATCCGCCGCTTTCTCGTAAAGTTCGGCTTGTGCAAAGTGCTGCGCCAGCACCTCCGGATGTTCGGCGGCAAGCTTGGGATGGATGTGCTCTATGCCCTCTGCCACCTTTTCATGAAGGTCACGGCAGCGTTC
>JAGWJK010001118.1 GCA_028865845.1 Rhizobiaceae bacterium | reverse complement strand
AGGACCCGGTCGGCGCGCTCGACCCGAAGTGGACCGTCGCAAGCCTTGTTGCCGAACCGCTGACCACCCGCGCCGGCCTTTCGGCCGAGGACAAGCGGCGGCATGTGGCTGAAATCTTGAGCAGGGTCGGGCTCTCCGCCAGCGAGTTCGGCGCCCGCCTGCCGCGCGAGACATCGGGCGGCCAGGCCCAACGCATCGCCATTGCCCGCGCGCTGATTTCCTCACCTGACCTTGTGATTTGCGACGAGCCGGTGACCGCACTCGATGTTTCCGTGCAGGCGCAGATCATCCGGCTGCTGTTCGAGCTGAAACGCGACCTCAACCTGACGTATCTGCTGATCGCTCACGATCTCTCTGTGGTGCGCGTGCTCGCAAACCGGCTCGCTACCATGTATCTCGGCCGCTTCTGCGAGATCGGCGATACCGCCGATATTTTCGAAAGGCCGGCCCATCCCTATACGGCTGCTTTGCTGTCAGCGATCCCACCACATCCGGACGATCCGGTCGAGCGGCCGCGTATCCGGCTGCTCGGCGAGCCGCCCTCTCCGCTCGCTCCGCCGTCCGGTTGCCGCTTCCGCACCCGCTGCGCCTATGCGCAGGAGATATGCGCCAAGGTCAAGCCCGAGTTGGTCCCGCACAGTCCCAACCGCAGCGTCGCATGTCATTTCCCCCTTACCCAGCCGATAAAAGGGGAGATGGCCAGCCTGTCGGCCTTGGCAGAGCCGCCGGCCTGACATCCGGGCCGACCAATCAACGGCCATGGAATCCCGTGAAAACGGGCCAAAGCAAGATCGAAGCGCCGAACGCGTTTCTTTCGATCGATGGATTTTGCCTGTGCATTCCGGTCCTGCAATCGCTTTTTCGACCGGAGAACCACGGTTAGCTTGCTGAACGAAATACCGACCGGAGGAACCAAAATGCCACTGCTAAGCCTGGATGACGCCGAGATATATTATGAGGTCAGCGGCAACGGCTACTCGGTGCTGCTATTTGCTCCCGGTTTTTTGAGCTCGCGGATCGAACGCTGGCAGACCAACCCCTCGAAACCGGGCGTGGCACAGGACTGGTGCGATCCAATCCCCGTTTTCTCACCGCATTTCCGCGTCATCGCTTTCGATGTCAGGAATGCCGGTCGCTCCCGCGGCAATATCGGCGCTGATTATGGTTGGGACAGTTACACCCGTGATCATATCGCCCTGCTGCGGCATCTCGACGTTGCGAGATGTCACGTCATGGGCGCCTGCATCGGCGTCTCTTTCGCACTCTCGCTGGAGGAAATGGCCCCGGGCACGGTCAGTGCCATGGTGCTGCAGAACCCGATCGGGCTTTCGGATGTCAATCGTTCCGTCGTCGATCGGGAAGTCGCCAGCTGGTCGGCGACGGTTGCCAATCGCGCGGATGTCGACCCGGTTCTTCTCGGAAAGGTCGGACCGCGTATGTTCGGCGGCGACTACATCTTCAGCACCACACGTGAATTCACCGGACGCTGCGGCGTTCCGACACTGCTTATGCCGGGCAACGACACGATGCATCCGGCAACCGTTTCCGCCGACATCGCCCGCCTCACCGGTGCCGAAGTCGTCGATCCCTGGAAGGGGCCGGACTATCGGGACGCGGCGATTGCCCGCGCCCGCGATTTCTTGATCAAGCACACGCCTGGTGGTTGTTGCTGAGGACGAATGGAGGAAGAATCGATGACAAAAGTTGCTGTTCTGGATGACTGGCAGGGTGTTGCGGCCGCCAGTGCTGATTGGAGTGCGCTGAAGGCCGTGGCCGATGTGACGTTTTTCGAGGACTCGCTTTCGGGCGAGGACGAAATCGCCGATCGCCTCAAGGATTTCGATATCCTGATGTCGATGCGCGAGCGCACGCGTTTTCCGGCAAGCCTGGCGGCCAAGCTGCCGAAACTGAAGATGCTGAACGTCACCGGCGGACGCAACCGATCCGTCGATCTCGCCGCCCTGCAGGCAAGGGGCGTGGTCGTCTCTTGCACCGAGTCCGGCAATGGCGGCGAAGCAACGGCCGAACTTACCCTCGGGCTGATGCTTTCCGCCGCCCGCCACCTGCCCGCCGCTGATGCGGCAATCCGCGCCGGCCGCTTT
>JAGWJK010000085.1 GCA_028865845.1 Rhizobiaceae bacterium | reverse complement strand
GGCTGGATGGCCAAGAATGCCAAGTCGAAAGCCTTGCCGGACCGGATGGGCATTTCCGTGAAGCTCTCTGCCCTCCATCCACGCTACCTCGCCACCCACCACGATCGGGTGATGAAGGAGCTCGTGCCGGATCTCCTGAAGCTGGCGCAGATGGCCAAGGCGCATCAGTTGAATTTCACCGTCGATGCCGAAGAGGCTGACCGTCTGGAGCTTTCGCTCGATGTCATCGCCGCTGTTTTCGCCGACCCGTCGCTGGACGGATGGGACGGTTTCGGGCTTGCCATCCAAGCTTATCAGAAGCGATCGACCGCGGTCATCGAATATATCGACGAACTCTGCGCCACGCATAACCGCCGCATGATGGTGCGCCTCGTCAAGGGCGCCTATTGGGACACCGAGGTCAAGCGCGCCCAGGAGCGCGGACTTGCCGATTATCCGGTCTGGACGCGCAAGCAGGCGACGGATCTTTCCTATCTCGCCTGTGCCAAATTGATGCTCGAGAAGCGGGCGCGCATCTTCCCCCAGTTCGCGACCCACAATGCACTTACCGTTTCAACCATCCTGGAGCTTGCCGGCAATGATCGCTCCGGTTTTGAATTCCAGCGGCTGCATGGGATGGGAGAAACGCTCTACAATCATCTGCTCGCCGGCAACGACCGCATCGCCTGCCGCATCTATGCGCCGGTCGGCGGTTATCGCGACCTGCTTGCCTATCTCGTTCGCCGCCTTCTCGAAAACGGCGCCAACTCCTCCTTCGTCGCCATGGCCGGCGACAAGAACGTGCCGATAAGGTCGCTGCTGGAGCGACCGGCGATCAAGCTGCAGATGGATGTCGGCGCCAGCGCCCGCAACAGCAAGATCCCGATGCCAGCCGAACTCTACGGCAAGCGCAAGAATAGCGCCGGCTTCGAATTCGGCCATCGCGACAGCCTCGCGAAGCTAATGGCTGGTGTCGGCAAACCTCTGCCTGCCATTCAGGCGAAGCCGCTCATCCCGGGCGCCGGTGCGGCCGGTCCGGAGACGCCGGTCACTTCACCAGCCGATCGGCAACGGACTGTCGGCTCGGTTCGCAACGCCACCGTGGCGGATATCGACAAGGCTTTCGCGGTCGCCGGCAAGGGTTTCAAGGCTTGGTCGCGCCGACCCGTCGAAGAGCGTGCCGCCTGCCTGGAGCGGATGGGCGATGTGATGGAAGCCAATCGCGATCGTTTGCTAGCGCTGCTTGCCGCGGAGGCGGGCAAGACGCTGGATGACGGCATTGCCGAAATCCGCGAGGCCGTGGATTTTTGCCGCTATTATGCGGGCGAGGCCCGCCGTCTTTTCGCCAGCCCGACGAAGATGCCGGGACCGACGGGCGAGGACAACCGCTATCTCTGGCGCGGCCGCGGCGTATTCGCCTGCATCTCGCCCTGGAATTTTCCGCTGGCGATCTTCCTCGGCCAGGTATCGGCGGCGCTGGTTTCCGGCAACGCCGTTCTCGCCAAGCCGGCACCGCAGACGCCCTTGATCGCCTTTGAGGCGGTAAGGCTGTTTCATCAAGCCGGCGTGCCGGAGGATGCGCTGCTCTTCGTACCCGGTGGACCCGATGTCGGTGCGGCGCTGGCTGCGCATGCTTCTCTTGCAGGTGTTGCTTTTACCGGTTCCACGCGGACGGCCTGGGCGATCAATCGGGCGCTTGCCGCCAAGGATGGGCCGATCGTTCCGCTGATCGCCGAGACAGGCGGCCTCAATGCCATGATCGTCGATGCGACCGCTCTTGCCGAACAGGTGGCGGATGATGTGGTGATGTCCGCATTCCGTTCCGCCGGCCAGCGCTGCTCGGCATTGCGCCTGCTGATGGTTCAGGAGGATGTCGCTGAGCATATGACACGGATGATCGAGGGTGCGGCACGCGAGCTGAAGCTCGGCGATCCCATCCTCATCGACACCGATGTCGGTCCGATCATCGACGAAAAGCAGAAGGCGATGCTTGAAGCGCATATCGGCGACATGAGGACCACGCAGAAGGTCCGCTATGCCGGCGAAGCGCCAGAGACGGGCAATTTCTTTGCGCCGCATATCGTCGAACTCGACAAGCCGGGCGCGCTGACGAAGGAGGTCTTCGGCCCGGTGCTGCACATCGTCAAATGGAAGGCAAAGGATCTGCCGCAGGTGCTGACCGATATCGCAGCCTCCGGCTACGGTTTGACGCTCGGCATTCACAGCCGCATCGAAGCGACGATCAAAACGGTGACGGATGCGCTCGATACCGGTAACGTTTATGTCAACCGCAACATGATCGGCGCCGTGGTCGGCACCCAGCCTTTCGGTGGTTCCGGACTTTCGGGAACCGGTTTCAAGGCCGGCGGCCCCGCCTATCTGCAGCGTTTTGCGCTGGAACAGGTGATTTCGGTCAACACGGCGGCGGCTGGCGGCAATGCCAGCCTGATTGCCATGGGCGACGGCTGAAACTGCGGCGCTAAGCCAGTCTTGCGAAGGTCAAGGGCGATTGCTATCGATCCAGCGATAGCAATCGCTTCCAGGCATCTTGTTTTATGATCTCTCGTTTTCTGCCGCGGCTTCTTGCATGGTATTGCCGATGGACGCTGCGGCTCCTCGCGGTCGTTTCGTTCGCCGCCTTGTCGGTGACCGCCGCCCAGGCGTCAAACTCTGCCGCCGGAGATCCGATGCAGTTCCTGATCGTTCATGGCGATATGGCTTATTGTCGCCAGAACAATAGTTGCCCGGACTGGATCTCTGCCGAAGGGCAGATCATGCAGGATTCGTCCGACAAGCTGCAAAAGCTGCTGAAGAGGCTTGGCGGCAGGAAGCTGCCGATCGTCGTCAATTCACCGGGAGGTGATGTGCGCGCGGCGATGACCATGGCCTATACCATCCGCAAGCTCGGTCTGCCGATCGCTGTCGGCCGCACGCGTTCGCGCCTGTGCCCCTATGCGGAGCCGATCTGCCCCGCTGCCATCGCCAAGGACGGCTCGATGAAGGGTGAGGCTTTCTCGTCTGGTGCGGCCTGTTTTTCCGCCTGTCCGCTGTTTTTCGCCGGCGGCGCGGAGCGGGTCGCCGGTCCGTTCGCGCTGCTCGGCGTGCATCAGATCACCACCACCTATAGCGAGGTGCGCGTTCAGTACCGGACGCAATATGAAACCATCAACGGCAAGCGCAAGATCATCTCCAAGCGCGAGATCGGGCGCAAATTCGTGGGCAAGCACGACACGACCAAGCTCGATCGACAGCAGAAGAAAAGACTTGTCGACTTCCTGGATGAAATGGGCGTGAATGCGACGCTCTTCGACTTGATGCTCGGCACCAAGCCCGTCTCGATCCACCTGATTGCGCAGGTGGATGCGCTGGACCTGCGGCTGACCACCGAGCTTGCCGACGCCAACGATCTGGTGACGGCGCAGGATTGCAAGGCCGATCAATCGATCGAGGCGTGTGCTACCGCAAGGGAAGTGCCCTCAACCTCACTGACGGCATCACCATAGATGCGCGTCTCAGGTGTCCTTGCCTTTCGCCTTTGCCATGATCTTCTCAAGCAGGCCGAGCATCAGTGCGGAGACGACGAAGGTGAGATGCATGATGGTGAACCACATCAGCTTCATGTTGTCGTATTGGCCGGCGTTCAGGAAGATCTGCAGCAGATGAATTGACGAGATGGCGACGATGGAGGAGGCGACCTTGATCTTCAGGCTGCCGGAATCGAGCTTGCCGAGGAAGGATACTTCGTCGTCGGCTTCGTCGAAGCGGCTGACGAAATTTTCGTAGCCGGAGATCATCACCATGACGACAAGGCTTGCGACCAGCGCGGCGTCGATCAGGCCAAGCATCGCAAGGATCATGTCGGCCTCGTCGTAGACGAAGACGTTGACGGCGACCTTGATGAACTTGTAGCCGAAGGACGCGGCGTAGATTGCCAGCGCTGCGGCAAGGCCGAGGTAGAAGACGACCAGCAGCCAGCGGCTGGAAAGAATGATGCGTTCGACCAGCAATTCCAACGATTTCATATTCTTGTCTCTCCGATCCGTCCTATCTCTGCATCGAAAGTAATGGCGCTGTAGCACAACGACAAGACAAGAGATTTTCAACGGGGAGCATGTCGCGCGGCTATTCACAGCACGTCGTTATTAGGCTATCCCCGCAGGGATTGAGTTCATCAGCGCTCTAGCAGGAACGGTTTGCATGGCAACGGTAAAGTCCGACATCGAAATCGCACGCGCTGCAACCAAGAAGCCGATCTCGGAGATCGGCGCCAAACTTGGCATCTCGACCGATCAACTAGCGCCCTATGGGCATGACAAAGCAAAGATCAGCGCCGGCTTCATCGCCGCGCAGGCCGACAAGCCGAACGGCAAGCTTATCCTCGTTACGGCCATCAACCCAACACCGGCGGGCGAGGGGAAGACGACCACAACGGTTGGTCTCGGCGACGGCTTGAACCGCATCGGCAAGAAGGCCATCGTCTGCGTTCGCGAGGCGTCGCTTGGTCCCTGCTTCGGCGTCAAGGGCGGTGCCGCCGGCGGCGGCTATGCGCAGGTCATCCCGATGGAAGACATCAACCTGCATTTCACTGGCGATTTCCATGCCGTCACCTCGGCGCATAATCTGCTCGCGGCTTTGATCGACAATCACATCTATTGGGGCAACGAAGAGAATATCGACGTGCGGCGCATTACCTGGCGGCGCGCCATGGACATGAACGACCGCGCACTGCGCGATATCGTCGCCTCGCTCGGCGGCGTTGCCAATGGTTATCCGCGCGAGGGCGGCTTCGACATTACCGTCGCCTCCGAAGTCATGGCGATCCTCTGTCTGGCATCCGATCTCAAGGACCTGGAAAAGCGGCTCGGCAACATCATCATCGGCTATCGCCGCGATCGCACGCCGGTCTATGCGCATGATCTCAAGGCCGATGGCGCCATGGCCGTGCTGCTGAAGGATGCGATGCAGCCGAACCTGGTGCAGACGCTGGAGAACAATCCGGCGCTGGTACACGGCGGCCCGTTTGCGAATATCGCCCATGGCTGCAATTCCGTAATCGCGACGCGCACGGCGTTGAAGCTCGCCGATTATGTCGTCACCGAAGCCGGTTTCGGCGCGGATCTCGGAGCGGAAAAGTTCTTCGATATCAAGTGCCGCAAGGCGGGTCTAGCGCCGGACGCTGCGGTCATCGTCGCGACGGTGCGGGCGCTGAAAATGAACGGCGGCATTAAGAAGGACGATCTCGGCAAGGAGAACGTCGAGGCTCTCGTCAAGGGCTGCGCCAATCTCGGCCGGCATGTCGCGAATGTCCGCAAGTTCGGCATCCCCGTGGTGGTGGCCATCAATCACTTCATTTCCGACACCGAAGCGGAAATCGAAGCGGTGAAGGACTATGTCGCGCGGCTGGGCGCCGAAGCGATCCTCTGCCGTCACTGGGCCGAAGGGTCCGCCGGCATCGAGGATCTGGCTTACAAGGTCGTCGAACTCGCCGAATCCGGCCAGGCCCACTTCCAGCCGCTCTATCCCGACAATCTCACTCTGTTCGAGAAGATCGAGATCGTCGCCTCGAAGATCTACCACGCCGGCGAGGTGACTGCGGACAAGGCGGTGCGCGATCAGTTGCGTTCATGGGAGGATCAGGGCTACGGCCATCTTCCGGTCTGCATCGCCAAGACCCAATATTCCTTTTCGACCGACCCCAATCTGCGCGGCGCGCCGGAGGGCCATGTCGTGCCGGTCCGCGAGGTTCGCCTCTCCGCCGGCGCCGGCTTCGTCGTCGTCATCACCGGCGAGATCATGACCATGCCCGGCCTGCCGAAATCTCCGGCCGCGGAGCGTATTTTCCTCAATGATCAGGGGTATATCGAGGGATTGTTTTAAGCGCGGTTGCGGCGCGTTGTGTACTTAATGAATGCGTATTGAATTTGACGATAATGCTTAAAGATTGTATGCCTTAAATGCGTACGTTCTGAGGGAGGTTTTTGTGCCCAGGGCTGCTGTCGATGACAATAAGCGCATGAATCTTCGCATACGGCCGGAGCAGAAGGCCAAGCTTATGCGGGCTGCTGCGATAAAGAATACGGATCTTACCGATTTCGTATTGGAAAACGCCTTACGTGAAGCCGATGCCGTTATTCAGGCCGCGGAGCACATCACGCTGTCGAAGCGCGACAGTTTGCTTGTGCTTGATCTACTGGAAAATCCGCCGGAGCCCAACGCCAGATTAAGGGCGGCGGCCGCCGCGTTGCCGCGCCGTTCATGACGACAGCAATCTGGCGGGAAGAAGCGATTGGCCGACAGCACAATCGCGAAGGCTTTGATTGCGCTGATGGTGATCTGAACGATTTTCTTCGTCGCTATGCCCGACAGAGCCATGATCTGGGAGCGGCAAAGACATTCGTGGCTATCGACGTTGCCGACAATAAAACCATTCTCGGTTTTTACAGCCTTGCTCCGACGTCCCTCGACTACCACCAGACCCCGGAGGCTGTCAGACGCAGACTTCCGCGGCATGATGTTCCTGGCTTCAAACTCGCTCGCATTGCTGTGGGTCTATCGATGCAGGGGCAGGGACTAGGTGGCCAACTTTTGCTCTCTGCAGGCCGCAGGTGTCTGCAGGTTGCGGCGCAAGTCGGGGGTATGATGCTCGTCATCGATGCAAGGAATGATCGAGCAGCCGATTGGTACCGGAAATATGGTGCCATTCCACTGGCTGACGTGGGCCACACGCTTGTCTTGCCCTTGGCGACAATCGAGATGGCTCTTCGCGAGGTTGGGCAATTCTGACTTTCAATTCAAGTTGTGAGCGAACAAGCCAATAGTTCGATTCAAGCTGGAATCATAAATCGCTGAAAACGTGGGATTTCTCCGTCAATGGCAGTAGCGGAAGCCGCCGTTTCTTTTCAGCACGTCCAGGTGAAAATGCGTTTCGTGCGCCGCATCGCTGTTGGGGTCGAGCACGGTGGTGAAGTAGAGGCAAGCCGAGGCGCTGGCGGTGCGCTGGAAGGCGCCGGTCAGCGTCGAGTCTTCGTTGCGCGGCTCGATGCTGACGCTCTTTCCGTTTTCAAAGGTGAAGCCGGCGACATCAACGGCGTTGCCGCGCGCGTGTTCGGATATTTTTGCGCCGGGGACACTATTGCGCGAACGGCAGATATAGGTCGATGCCTGATTGATCGCCGTGATCTGGCCATCTTCGCCAAGCGCTGTCTGAGCCGTTGGAATGACGCTTTCCTTCATCCAGTGGGCGAGCGTCAATGCCGTCTCGCAGCGCATCGTACCTTCGGGTTTCAGCTTGATTCCCGGCAGGACCACCGAGACGGAAATGGGCTTGTCTATGCCGCAGCCATTGCCGTCGTCGATGCGCGGTATCTCCTTGAACACCGCTCCCATGGCCGTAAGATCCTTCACGCAGGCTTGGTGGACCTCGTCGGTTTCGGCGGCGATGGTGAGCGGCGGCTTGGGTGGCCCCTGCTTTTCTCCAGGTTCGTTATCGCCGGTTGATTGAGCCTGCGATACGGCCGGCTTCTGCTCCGGTATCGGGGATTGGGTCTGCTCGTTATCGGGCTTCGGCGTCGGTATCGGCGTCTCCTCGATGGGCGCCTGGCTCTGCCCGGCATCCGGCTTTGCCTGCGGCAGCGGGCCGTTTTCGGGAAGTGCTGCGGCGGTGAGTGAAATGAGGCATCCAGTGACGGCGATGATCCGGAACAGCATCCAATGGTTCTCCCGTTTCCGATAGCGGCATCGACAGAACGCCCGAACACACGATTTCGTTGCAATTTCGCAACGCCCGCGCGCCCCGAATAAACATGATTATTTTATTCATGATTATATCCGGCACATATATTGACAATTATAGTCATGTTTTTTATGCGGCAGAAAGAAGGCGGAAATTGCTCCGCCTCTTTCAACGGAATGAACCCAGCCAGCCCCTTGAGCGCGCCCGCGCCAACCAGCCAGCCCGGTGAAGCAATTCGAAAGGAATGGTTTTATGGTTGTCCGGCGATCTCGCTCGGTTCTCTTGGCGTGCACGGCGTTTTTTGCCTTTGGGCTTGGCACGGCATCTTATGCGCAGACTGCAACTCAGACCGATGCCACGGCGAGCGGTGCGGCGGCAAAGACCGATCGCATAACGGATCTGAAGCCGATCGTGGTCAAGAGCAAGGCGTCCAAGGACGTGCTCGCCGATTCGCCGACGACGACCACGACGACGGCGCAGCAGATCGATGAAAATCAGATCAGCCGTATCGAAGATCTTGGCCGCAGCACCGACGTCGGCGTCGGCTTCGATCGCACCAGCGGCGGCATCAACATACGCGGGCTGGAAAATGATCGCGTGCTGACCACGGTCGACGGAATCGAGATTCCCTATCTGCTCGACGGCGCTCGCGAGGCCGATGGTGGCGTTAACAGCTTCGACTTCAACTCGCTGTCAACAGTCGATGTCGTGCGCGGCGCCGATTCGAGCCGCGCAGGCTCCGGCGCGCTTGGCGGCGCTTTCGTGCTGCGCACGCTGGAACCGGAGGATTTGATTGCTCCCGGAGCTACTTGGGGCGGTGTTTTCAAGTTGGGTTACAATGGCGACGATCGCAGCGTCGGCGGGTCGGCTGCGGTTGCCAAGCGCATCGACAATACGGCAGTCCTGTTCGAGGGCGGCTATACGCATGGCCATGAACTTCAGAACAACGGCGATGTCGGCGGCTATTCCACCAAGCGTACCGAACAGGACCCGGCCGACTACAACGAACGGAACGGCCTCTTCAAGATCCGTCAGTATACCGATGTCGGCACGTTCGGCCTGACGGCGGAACACTACACCACGGACAAGGACATCGACCTGATGCACTCGCAGAGCCCGACCGGAAACTTCCGTCCGGGCAACTACGACGGCACCGACAACACGGAGCGCAACCGCGTTTCGCTCGATTACAAGTATGAGGCCGATAGTACCGATTCGCTCATCGATACCGCCAATGCCGTGTTCTACTGGCAGAACCTGCTGCGCGAGAACGGCAACGAAGGCTATCGCTATACCTCGGTCATCGGCGACTACTGGCGCCGCAACGAGATCGAGGATCGCAGCATCGGCTTCAACGGCAACGCCTCGAAGTCCTTCGATACCGGCTCCCTGCATCACAAGGTGACTTTCGGCCTCACGGTCGATTTTGCCAAGACGCATCAATATTCTGCCGGCGAAGACAGCTGCGATATCACGCCGAGCTTCTCGTGCAGCTTCCTGCACACCAATCAATCCGACATGCCCGATGTCGATGGCAAGCGCGTCGGCGCCTTCGTCGACGACAAGATCGAACTCGGCTCCAGCGGCTTCTCGCTGACACCGGGGTTGCGTTTCGACTGGTACGACTATTCGCCGAAGAATACCGATGCCTATCGCGACAGCGCCAACTATACGGGCCTGCCGTCCGGCCAGTCCGATACCCGGTTCTCGCCGAAACTTCGCGCCGCCTACCAGCCGCAGGATAATGTCGAGCTCTACGCGCAGTGGGCCATGGGCTTCCGCGCTCCTAACGTCAGCGAACTCTATCTGAACTATGGCGTACCCGGCGGCTATGTCAGCTACGGCAATCCCAACCTGAAGCCGGAGACCAGCAACGGCGTCGAAATCGGTGCGAACCTTGGCGACGACGATTTCGGCGGCCACATCGGCGGCTACTACAACAAGTACAAGAACTTTATCGACTCGGAATTGTCTTCTGACCCGACCGGCACCTATCCGCTGGGGATCACCGACTACTTCAACCGCAACAACGTCCGCATCTTCGGTGTCGAGGTCAACGCACACAAGAAGTTCGACAACGGCATCCACGTGAAGGGTTCGCTTGCCTATGCCAACGGCAAGGACTCCGACACTGGCGAGTGGCTCGACTCGGTCGCTCCCGCAAAGGCTGCCTTCACCGTCGGCTATGCAGCCGAGGTCTGGGGCACGGACCTGACCTTCATCACGGCGACGAGCGAGCCGAAGAAGGATGGCGACGCCTTCCGTACGCCGGGCTACGGCATCTTCGATCTGACCGCGTGGTGGGAGCCGAAGGAGGTCAAGGGCCTGTCGCTGCGGGCAGGGGTCTACAACATCTTCAACAAGACCTACTACGATGCCCTCAACGTGCCTTCGGGCAGCCTGACCCAGCCGGCGCCCTACTATTCGGAGCCGGGCCGGACCTTCAAGCTGACGCTGACTCAGAAGTTCTAAGCGGCGTCTCCATCACT
>JAGWJK010001117.1 GCA_028865845.1 Rhizobiaceae bacterium | reverse complement strand
CGGCGCTTGCGCAGGGGATCGATCTGCAGGATCTGCACCGCCCGATCGACGCGCTTGGCGATTTCCTCCTTGCCCATGCCGGCAATGCGCAGGCCAAAGGAGAGGTTTCCTTCAACCGTCATCGTCGGATAGAGGGCGTAGGACTGGAACACCATGCCGATGCCGCGATCCTTCGGTTCTTCCCAGGTGACGTTCCTGTCGTCGATCCAGATCTGGCCGCCGCTGATGTCGGTCAGGCCCGCGATCGCATTGAGAAGCGTAGACTTGCCGCAGCCGGACGGGCCGAGAAGGACGATGAATTCGCCCGAATGAATTTCGATATTGAGCGATTTCAGGACGCTGACGCTACCGAAATCGATTGCAAGTTCGCGAATGGAAACATTGGCCATGAATTATCCCTTGACTGCGCCCGCGGTGATGCCGCGCACGAACCAGCGACCCGAACCGAAATAGACGATCAGCGGAACCAGCGCCGTGAGGATGGTTGCCGCCATGTTGACGTTGTAGAGCTTCTCGCCTTGGGTGGAATTGACGATGTTGTTGAGCTGCACCGTCATCGGAAAGTTCTCGCGCCCGGCAAAGACGACACCAAAAAGGAAGTCATTCCAGATGCCGGTCACCTGCAGAATGCCGGCCACGACCAGGATCGGGATCGACATCGGCAGCATCAGCCGGAAGAAGATCTGCCAGAGGCTTGCTCCATCGACGCGCGCCGCCTTGAACAGCTCGATCGGCAGGCTGGAATAATAGTTGCGGAACAGCAAAGTCAGCACCGGCAGGCCGAAGACCGTATGGGTGATGATGATGCATGGCAGTGTCGAGTAGATGCCGACCTCGCGGTAGATCAGGACCAACGGATAGATGAACACCTGATAGGGAATGAACGCGCCGAGCAGCAGGATGGCGAAGAGCACATTGGCCCCCCTCACCCGCCAGAAGGAGAGTGCATAGCCGGTCAGCGACGCGATGAAGATGGAGAGGATCATACTCGGAATGAGGATCTTCACCGAGTTCCAGAAGCCGACACTGATGCCGCCGCATTCAAGACCGGTGCAGGCCGTGCTCCAGGCCTGAACCCATGGATCGACCGTCCAATCCTGCGGGAAGGCGAAAATATTGCCTTGCCGGATTTCCGGCATGGATTTCAGCGAGGTGACAATCATCACGTAGAGCGGCAGCAGGAAGAAAAGCGCCGCGATGATCAAGAAGGCATAGAGGCCGATGCGGCCGGCGGAGAAATGTTGCGGCTTGCGACCGGCGGGGCCGCTCGTGTCGATGGCGACGGAAGATGGCACTGTCATCAGTTCCCCCTCGGTTTTTCGCGGAAATATTCGTAGTAGAGCCAAGGCGTGACCAGAATGACCACGGTAACGAACATCACGGTGGAAGCTGCGGTCGCCAGACCGATGTTGCCGCGGCCGAAGAGGTAATCCATGATGAATTTGCCCGGCACTTCCGTCGATATACCCGGTCCGCCGCCGGTAGTTGCCAGCACAAGCTCGTAGACCCTGACCACGGCGATGGCGAGAAGCACCGTTGCTGTGATGATGGTGGGCCTCAAGATCGGGATGACGATGTGAAGATAGACCCGCCAGCTCGGTATGCCGTCGATGCGGGTGGCCTTCCAGAGCTCACGGTCGATGCCGCGCAGACCGGCCAGCATGATCGCCATGATCAGCCCCGAGGACTGCCAGACGCCGGCAAGCACGATGACATAGAGCGCTAAATCGCTCTGGACGATCCAATCGAACCGGAACCAGGTGAAACCGATACTGTCGGCGACCTTCTGCAGGCCGAGCGTCGGGTTCATGATCCATTGCCAGACCAGGCCGGTGACGATGAAGGACATGGCGAAGGGATAGAGAAAGATCGTCCGGAAGGTGTTTTCGAAGCGAACCTTCTGATCGAGCGCCACGGCCAGGAGAAAGCCCAGACACAGGCAGCCAATGATGAAAAGAACGCCGAAAAGCACGACATTCTGCAGCGACAATATCCACCGCGCCGTATCGAACAGGCGCTGGTATTGCTTGCCGCCGACGAAAATGTTGACAGGCAGGACCTTACTGTCGGTGAACGATATCCAGATATTCCAGACAACAGTCACAACAT
>JAGWJK010001116.1 GCA_028865845.1 Rhizobiaceae bacterium | reverse complement strand
GCCATCGCGCTCGTCAAAATCCGCATACAATATGGCGTGCGCAATTTCGCCGAGGTCAGCATTCTGGGTTTCATCGTCGCCTCCGTGCTCAATCTCTTCGTTTCCGATCTGCACTCGGCAATTGTTGTCCGCTTTTTGAGCGGCATTGCCGGCGCGCCGCTTTCGACGCTTGGCTTCCTCTACATGCTGGAAGCCTTCGAGCCGGCGAAGAAGCTGACCGTCGGCGTCAGCCTCGCGATGATGAACACGCTGCTGGCTGCCCCCATCACGCGCCTCGTCTCGCCGTCGCTGCTGGACTACGGCGAGTGGCGCGGGCTCTACACCTTGGAAATGGCGCTCGCGCTGATGGTCATGCCGATCATCTACATATTGCCGCTGACACCGCCGCCGCGCATGAAGGTCATCGTGCTTGGAGATATCGTCAGCTATCTCCTCGTCGCCATCGGCTTTGGAAGTCTGGCGATCGTGCTGTCCGTGGGCAGGCTCTATTGGTGGCTGGAAGTGCCCTGGCTCGGGGTCCTCTCGGCCGTCGCCATCGCCAGCGTCACGCTTGCCGCCGTCATCGATCTCAGGCGCCAGACACCGCTCATCGACGTACGCTGGCTGCTCAGTCCGAAGATTCTGCACCTGACGGCTATATTGCTCGTCTTCCGCATGATCGCCGCCGAGCAGACATCGGTGATCGTGACCTACTACCAAAATGCCGCAGGGCTGCTTTATGACCAGTTGGCGCTGCTTTACTGGATCATACTGACCTTCTCGGTGGTCGGTGGCCTCATCTGTACGGTCCTGATGATCTACGGGCTCAGCTGGCAGATCCAGTTCGTCGCCCTGGTGCTGATGGCGGCGGGTTCGTTCATGGACGCGCAGGTAACGACGCTGACGCGGCCCGAACAGATGTATCTCAGCCAGGCCCTGATGGCGGCCGGTGCCGCGCTTTTCCTGCCGCCGTCGATGTCGGAAGGCTTCAAGGCCGCCTTTGCCAAGGGGCCGCCCTATCTCGTGACCTTCTTCGTGGTCTTCACCTTCACCCAGAGCGTCGGCGGCCTGATCGGCTCGGCCTTCTATGGCACGCTGATCATCATCCGTGAAAAATTCCACTCCGCCGTCCTGACCGAACGTGTCCTTTTGATGGACCCGAATGTCGCCCAGCGCGTCAGCCAGCTTTCATCCTCCTATGGCAAGGTCATCGGAGACAGCTCACTTCTCAAAGGCGAGGGATTGGCGTTGCTTGGTGCCCAGGTTACCCGTGAAGCCAATACGCTTGCCTATGCGGACGCGTTTTTCGTCGCCGGCGCCGTTGCTGTCGTGTCGCTGGTGGCGCTGTCCCTGCATGTGCTCTACCTCTTTATCAAGGCACGGCTGACCGACGAGCAGCCGCAGGCCGCCGCGTCGAAATCCTAAGGATATGAAATAGTTCCATGTCGAAGCTCGTTCGCTCTCCCATCGAGGTCATCGCCGTTCTCGCCGGCATCGGCGGCGTCATGCTGGTGCTCTACGCCTGGCACCTGCCACCCTTCAAGAGTTCGGTGGAAACGACTGACGATGCCTATGTCAAAGGCTACGTCACGACGATCAGCCCGCAGGTCAGCGGCTACGTCACGGACGTGCCGGTCAAGGACTACAAGCTCGTCAAGCAGGGTGATGTCCTCACCAAGATCGACGACCGCATCTACAAGCAACGCGTGGCGCAGGCGATCGCGACGCTCGATGGACAGAAGGCGGCGCTCGCCAATTCGCAGCAGCAGGAGCAGGCCGCCCGCGCGGGGATCGAATCGAGCCAGGCACAGATCGATAGCGCCAATGCGGCCGAGAAGCGCGCGCAACTCGCCTGGGATCGCGTCGCGACGCTGGTTGCCAAGGGCGTATCGACGACGAGTGATTCAGAACAGGCGCAGGCGACGCTGGAGCAGGCGAAGGCCGCGGTCAATCAGGCCGAGGCAGCCCTCGACGTCTCCAAGCAGAACCTGACGACGATCATCGTCAACAGGGCGTCACTGGAAGCCGGCGTCAGCGGCGCGGAAGCGGCTGTTCAGCTCGCCAATATCGATCTCGACAACACGACGATCACCGCGCCCCAGGAGGGTCGTATCAGCGAGGTCGGCGTGCGTCTCA
>JAGWJK010001115.1 GCA_028865845.1 Rhizobiaceae bacterium | reverse complement strand
GGGCTGGCGAGCTCATGTTGCAACCTAGTCCCGCCATTGTGACGCTGCAACTTATGGAAATCCATGATTGTTCGGGCAGGATGACCATCGCGGTCTGTTTTCGCCCACACAATCAGAGCCGAAAAATGCCAGCGGCGGTGCTGGCCGTGACGCCGCAAAGCCGCGTCACGGCCGATAGACGGCATCAGCCCTTGATGAATGCGAGCAGGTCGGCGTTGACCTGATCCTGATGCGTGGCGGTGATGCCGTGCGGCGCGCCAGGATAGTAAACGTCCTTGGCACCCTTGATCAGCCGCGCAGACTTGACCGCGGAATCCTTGACGGGAACGATCTGGTCGTCCTCGCCGTGCAGGACGAGCGTCGGCACGTCGAACTTCTTCAGGTCTTCCGTGAAATCTGTTTCCGAGAATGCCTTGACGCTTTCGTAGGCGTTCAGCAGGCCGGCCTGCATGCTCCACAGCCAGAACTGGTCGAGCGTACCCTGAGAGACCGTCGAACCCGGCCGGTTGGCGCCATAGAATTGCGGGGCGAGGTCGCGGTAAAACTGCGAGCGATCCTTGACGAGGCCGGCGCGGATGGCGTCGAACGCTTCGATTGGCAGGCCTTCGGGATTAGTCGCGGATTTCACCATGATCGGCGGCACGGCGGCGATCAGTACGGCCTTGGCGACACGCTTGGTTCCGTGACGGCCGATATAGCGGGCGACTTCGCCACCGCCGGTGGAGTGGCCGACGAGCGTCACGTCTTTGAGGTCCAGCGCATCGATGACGGCACCCAGATCATCGGCATAGCCGTTCATGTCGTTGCCTGACGCGGCTTGGCTGGAACGGCCATGACCACGCCGATCGTGTGCTACGACACGGAAGCCATGCTGGGCGAGGAACAGCATCTGGCCGTCCCAGGCATCGGAGTTCAGCGGCCAGCCGTGTGAGAAGGTAACGACCGGGCCGGTGCCCCAATCCTTGTAATAGAGTTCGGTGCCGTCCTTGGTCGTAATCGTGCTCACGAGTTGCTTTCCATGGTTGAAGTTGGATGCGGATTGGCTGGTCGTCGACCCGGCCTTTGAAAGGGTCGGCAAGCTTGCCGTGATGCCGGCGGCAAGGCTGCCGATCAGCACGCTGCGGCGCGAGCTGCTGAGGGGTGATGGATCTGAAATGTTTTGCATTTTCTCTCCTTTGCTGTCTGGTTGACCGCAAGGAAGGATGGCGACCGCACGCGGGGAAAACTATTGGGCTGAGGCATCTGCCGACTGTGCGAAAGTCTAGGCAGCGACGTCGAACGGCTAGGCGTGATCGTCCCGCTGGAGTGTTGTCCTCCTATGCTGGAATAAAGACGCATGTGGGTGCCCCGCACCGATCCATTTTATTTCCAAGCTCAGTGATGTCCGGCGCCGCCAGGCCCCATGGAGGAGAAGCCGGAAGACCTGCACAAAACAAAACGCCCGCTGGAAGGCGGGCGTTTTATCGTTGGGCGGTCGAGGCGAACTTTCGGTCACTGATAGCCGACACCTGTTATGTAGTCGGTCAGCATGTGTTCCTGCAGTTCCTCCTGTTCTAAAAGCGCCCTCATCGCATCGCGGATGTCGAGAATGCCGAGGGGCGTTTTATCGGCCGCAAGTACCGGCATGTTCTGCAGGCGGCGCATCACCATTGTCTCCCAGACGGCCCCCAGCTCGTCCTCCGGGGAACAGGCGATGATATCCGTGCTCATGAGCGTTGCGACCGATCCTTCTCGCACATCGCTTTCGGTAAGATGGCGAATGAGGTCGGATTTGCTGAGCACTCCCACTGCCTTCCCATCTCCATTGCGAACGATCACCAATCCCGTGCCGGGATTGGAGAGGCTAAGAGCCACGGCTTGCAAAGTGGCGTCTGCCGCGACGACCATCAGGCGGCTCGATGTCGTTGAACTCAGTCGATCGATGCGCACAGCGCTCTCCTGAACATAGGTTGTCCTCATTCTTCGAAAGGCGCATTTGCAATGAGATCGGTCGATGAGGTTGGAACCGTGTAGGCGGTAACGAAGCGCTCGCCGAAATCCCGGACGAAATTGTCATAGGTCGTTTCCGGTCTTGTCGCGGCAATGTGGCAGAAGCATATGCTCATCTGCCGCTTCATCC
>JAGWJK010001114.1 GCA_028865845.1 Rhizobiaceae bacterium | reverse complement strand
GATATCTGCTCTCGGGCTCAAGACGGCACGGCTGACAATGCCGAGATTGAGTGACATTGTTTTCTGGCTGGCAACGGCGCTTCCGCTGGCGCTGGCAGCCGCGCTGGTGGCCGTCGTCTTCACGATGACGCCTGCCCGCGCCGACGAGGCCGCATCCGACAGCTGCGGCGGCAGGAACCTCATGACCGATCTGCAGAAAACCGATCCCGCAAAATACGCCGCCATCCTTGCCGATGGCGATAAGGTCTTGTACGGCAAAAGCACCTTCTGGAAGATCGAAAAGGCTGGCCTGAAACCCTCCTGGCTGCTCGGCACCATGCATGTAAGCGATACGCGCGTCGTAACCATGCCGAAGGGCGCCGCCGAGGCCAGCGCCGCCGCCGATACGATCGTCGTCGAATCCGATGAAGTCCTCGACGACAAGAAGGCCGCCACCGCCCTCCTCACCAACCCGTCGCTGACCATGCTGACCGACGGCTCCACCATCAGCCAGCATCTGTCGCCGGAGGACAACGCCCGGCTGGAGGCTGCACTGAAGCAGCGCGGCGTGTCGCTTGCCGCCGTCTCCCACATGCAGCCTTGGCTGATTTCCAGCACGTTCGAGCTGACGGGCTGCGAGGTGCGCCGCAAGGCACAAGGCTTGAAATTTCTTGACCAGAAGCTTGCAACCGATGCCGCCGCGAACGGCAAGCAGGTGAAAGGGCTGGAGACACTGGCCGAACAGGCCAAGGCGATGAGCGATCTGCCGATCGAGCTGCATCTGAAATCGCTGATGCAGACGCTGCAACTCGGCGACAAGATCAACGACGTCAACGAAACGATGACCGATCTCTATCTCGCCGGCAATATCGGCGCGATCATGCCGATGCTGAAGAATATTGAACCGGATGACAACCTGTCCGACGCCGATACCGCCACCTTCGAACAGCGCATCATACTCGATCGCGACAAGGTCATGGCCGAGCGCGCAGCACCGATTTTGGCTAACGGCAATGTCTTCATCGCCGTCGGTGCATTGCACCTTCCCGGAGACGAAGGTCTGGTGGAACAGTTCCGCAAGCAGGGCTTTACGGTCACCCCCGTCAACCAGAATTGACAGGCGGTACGACACGTCCGGCAAGGGTAATCAGGCCAACTCCAATCCTCACCGCGCCGAATTGACGGCATCGATGCGCCTGCCGAGACGGGTCAGCATGGTCGACACGATCAGTTTGTGAAACGGCGTGATTGCGGCGATATAGACCTTGCCGAGCAGGATATTGCGCTTGACGAGGGTGGTCACATCGACCACCCGTCGATCGCTGCCGCCGTCGCGGACATCGATGACGATGCGGAAATCCAGGTGCTTGTCGTCGAAACCGAGAACGACTTGATCCCCGGATTTGCTGACGACCGGAAAAAATCCGATCATCTCCATCGCCTCCGGCGAATGATATTCGGATGATTTCAAACCGAAGACACCGACGACGGCGTTGCGAAGCCGCATCAGCAGTCGCACCCACAATGGAAAGCGGCTGAGGATCATGTCCGCGACCTGCACTGCTGAGAGTCCGGGCGCCCGAACCTGCAGCTCATAGCAATCCGCCCAATTGGCGCCGGGCAAGGCCGGGTGTGGCAGATGCGGCTTTACGGATATCGGTCTGGTTGGCATGTCAGGCATCCATCGCGCTTATCGGGTGCCGGTAGTTTAGCACAATCGCGATGACTGAAACGGCCCGGCGCCTGCCTGCGGCAATTATGCTCGGGCGCATGAAAAAGCGGCCCCGAAAGGCCGCTTTTCAATTTCTGGCAAAAGCCTGCGATCACATATGGATCGGCTTGAAGAAGGTTGCGAGTGCTGCTTCCTTGACGGCTTCCGACATGGTCGGATGCGCATGGCAGGTGCGGCCGAGATCTTCCGAGGAGCCGCCGAATTCCATCAGCACGGCAATCTCGTGGATCATCTCGCCGGCGCCGAAGCCAACGATGTGTCCGCCGAGAACACGATCGGTCTCCTTGTCGGCGACGATCTTGACGAAACCGTCCGTTGCCAGCATGGCGCGGGCGCGGCCGTTGGCGCTGAACGGGAACTTGCCGACCTTGTAAGCGATACCCGCTGCCTTCAGCTCTTCCTCGGTCTT
>JAGWJK010000084.1 GCA_028865845.1 Rhizobiaceae bacterium | reverse complement strand
GAGACCGGCGTTCATTGTGATAGGTCATGGCTTATGAATAATAATCATGCACATCTGTGGCCTGGCGTGCCGCTTGCGCTTGGTTCCGCAATTTTGTTCGGTGCGTCAGCACCGCTCTCGAAACTGCTTGTGGGCTCCATCGACCCGTGGTTGCTGGCGGGTATTTTATACGTGGGGGCTGGGGTTGGGCTCGCTGTCGTTCACTGGGGACGTCGCCTGATCGGACTTCCCAATGTCGAAGCCCCACTTCAGAAAGCGGATTTGCCGTGGCTCGCTTTTGTCGTTCTGTTCGGCGGGATGCTTGGGCCGTTGTTCCTGATGTTGGGACTGTCCCACACGTCTGCGTCCTCAGGATCGCTCCTTCTCAATTTGGAGGGATTGGCGACCATGGGCATAGCGTGGCTGGTGTTTCGAGAAAACGTTGACCGGCGCCTGCTGCTTGGTGCCGCTGCCATCCTCGCAGGCGCGGTGCTTCTATCTTGGAACGGCGAAGCCCTGTCGCTTGATGCCGGGAGCCTTTTCATCGCGGCGGCATGCCTTTCCTGGGGGATCGACAACAACCTGACACGGAAATTGTCATCCGCTGACCCGGTTCAGATTGCGATGATCAAGGGCATTGTGGCGGGCACCAGCAATCTTATCCTGGCACTTAGCTTCGGCGCATCGCTTCCCAATCCCGGCCTTGTCGGAGCCGGCGCATTGATTGGCTTTCTAGGTGTCGGCGTCAGCCTCGTCATGTTCATGCTCGGTCTTCGTCATCTCGGGACCGCTCGAACGGGAGCTTATTTTTCGTTAGCACCATTTATCGGCGCAGTACTTGCCGTCATCATTTTCGGGGACCAGGTGACGTTCCAACTGATGGGAGCGGGCATCCTCATGGCGATAGGTCTATGGCTTCATTTGGCCGAACGCCACGACCACGAACATGAACACGAGGCGCTGGAGCACGAGCACTCTCATGTACACGACGAGCACCACCAACATTCCCACGATGGACCTGTGACCGAGCCGCATTCACATTGGCATCGTCATGAGCCTCTGCGCCATAAACACGCGCATTATCCGGACCTCCATCATCGCCATTCCCACCACTGAGCAATCGGACGCACATATCGCTCCCGGAAAATCGTCGCGGGAAAATTTGACGCAGCCGCCAGCTAGTTCTCCAATTTCGTGCAGCATGCGCTAGGTTGCCTCCCACACCCCTGCCTCCCGGAGAACAAGTCATGTCGTCCCCCTCATTCAAGAATGTCTGCATTTATGGCGCCGGTGCGCTTGGCGGCGCGGTCGCCGTGAAACTGGCCCTGGGCTCGAAAAAGCAGGTGAATGTTTCCGTCGTTGCACGCGGCAGTCACCTGGCGGGCATCCGTGCCGGCGGGCTGCGTCTCTGGGAGGCCGAGGCGGCGAGCCCGCTGGTCGCCGCAGTGACGGCGACCGACGATCCGGCGGAGCTGCCGCCGCAAGATCTGGTGATCACCGGGCTGAAAGGCCATCAGCTTACGCCGGCGGCACCCGGCATCGCCAAGCTGCTGCATGCCGGCACGCGCGTCGTCATGATCCTCAACGGCATCCCCTGGTGGTATTTTCACCGGGACGAACAGAGTGGGCATGCCGAGCGTCAGATTGAAGAGCTAGACCCGGATGGAAACCTGTGGCGTCTGATCGGTCCCGAGCGTGTCATCGGCTGCGTCGCCTATCAGGGCGCCGAAGTCATCAATCCCGGCGAGATCAAGCTCAGCAACAACGGCCGCTTCATTCTCGGCGAACCGTCCGACGAAGTTTCCAGCGATATCAAGGCTATCACCGACCTGTTGACGCGGGCCGGCCTCAACATATCGATCGCGCCGCGCATCCGCGACGAGATCTGGAGCAAGCTGATGGGCAATGCCGCCTTCAACCCGATCAGCGCCCTTACGCGGGCGCGCATGTCCGAGATCATGGGCAATCCTGCCCTTTCGGCCATGGTCGGCCAGGTGATGAACGAGGTAAAGGCAGTCGCCGAAGCTCTGGGTTCGCATCTTGCGATTTCAATAGAGGAGCGCCTTGAACGCTCCCGCCACATCGGCCTGGTGCGCACCTCCATGCTGCAGGATCTCTTGGCGGGAAAAGCCCTGGAAATCACCCCGCTCGTCGGCATGATCGTCACGCTCGGCAAGCTTACCGGAGTCTCGACCCCGACATCGCAGACGATCCTGGCGCTGGCGACACAACTCGATCGGGAGAACGTGCAGGCGGCGGGTTAACAGCGGCATAAGGCCGGCTCTCCCCCGCGCAGGGAGTAGCCGGCGTCGCGATTTCCCGCTGCGCGTCAAAATGCCGATGCCAGCGCGGTGTTTAAACGCCATGGCGGCAGCGGAATGATGGCGACGCCTGGCGGCGTCGCAATTCCGATCCGATTGTACCGATATCGAAGCGCCTGCCGCACGCGACATCTTTATATCGCCCCTATTTCTTTGCCTTGCGCCGCGAATGGATTTCCTATGCGGGCCGGCGTTAGCGTGACTGTCGAATGCAGAGGTAGATACCATGCTCGACACACACTCCCCCAATCTGACCGAGTCCATCCGCCTTCTCGTTCGCGACAGCGACGAGAGGCACCATCGCATTGCCGTTCCGGCAACCGCGGTGACCGCAACCGTGAAGCCCCGCAGGAAGCAGAAGCTTCGTAACCGTCAGGTCCGGGAGAAGCGGACCTTCTACGCGATGTTCCTCTTTGGTCTGCTGCTCGGCGGCCTCGAACTCTTCATCGTGCTGCACTATCTCTGAGCGGCGCAGGAATCATGATCACATCAACTTCGAGACGGCGCATCGGTGGCGCAATCACCGCGCTCGTCACGCCGTTTCGCGACGGTGCGCTCGACACGGTCGGGCTGATAGCGCATGTCGAATGGCAGTTGCTGAGCGGCATCGACGGATTGCTCGCGTGCTCGCTTGCGGGCGAAGGACCCGTGCTCACCGAGCCGGAACGCGCGCGCATCATCGATGTCTGCGTCGAGCTCGCCGAAGGCCGGGTGCCGGTCATCGTCGCCACCGGTACCAACGACACGGCAACGACCATCGAGGAAACACGTCAGGCGGAAAAGCTGGGCGCCGACGCCGTCTTCGTTACCCTTCCCTATTATTCCAAACCGAGCCAGAAAGGCGTTGTCCATCACTTCCGTCAGGTGGCGGCGTCGACCGGTCTGCCACTCATTGTTCATAATTCGCCGGCGCATACCGCGATCGATCTGGCGTCTCCGACGATGGCGGAGCTCGCGGAAATTCCTGGTATCGCCGGTATTGCCGACGGTAGCGGCGATATAGGTCGCGTCGCCGGCTGGCGGCGACTGTTGCCGGAACGGATCGGGCTCTTTTCAAGCAACGACCCAACCGCGCTCGCTTTCACCATCGCCGGCGGACGCGGCACCTTTTCCGGCGCCGCCAATATCGTGCCGCGACTTTTTCGCTCCATGCAGCTTTCGGCCGGCTGCGATCACCTGGCGGCAGCGCGGCTGATCGACGATCGGCTGCGGCCATTGTTCAAGGCGTTATCCGCCGAAAGTGAGCCCGCGACGGTCAAACACGCCATGTCTCTGATCAGGGACATGAGTGCCGACGTTCGTCTGCCGCTCATGCCGGTCGAGCCGGAAACCGATGCCGCGATCCAGGCCGCACTCGCTTCATTCCCCATCGATTGCCACAGCCACATGCCATCGCGGCATAGTTTCCGGCTTGGATTATAAAAGCGCTTTATCCCTATGAGATTTTTATATTTTAGCACTTTCCGGCAAATGGAATTCCTACCGAACCACCAATAGATTCATGAACGTGGCGCTTGCGTCGGTTCAGCCAACGACAGCGTCGGTGACACTTGGAAAGGAACTATGATGTCACGTTCCATGCAATACGGCGCTCCCGCCGACCCGCTTCAACGCTCGCGAGCCGTCAACCTCGCCAGGGCCGAACAGCGCACTCCCTTGCACGCCCTGCAGGATGGTCTCGTCGCCATCGCGCCGCGCCTGCTGTTTGTCTTCGCGATCGCCGGCGTTCTCCAGATGCTGATGCACTGGACCGGCCGCTGAGTTCATCTGCAGAGATCAACGAGGGAAAATAGAATGGCAAACGCACAGCATCTTCAGCGCCGCATGGCTCACGTCGCAACCTCCCCCGCTCCGGCCCGGTTCACCGTCGGTCGTGACCGCCGAGGTGCCTGGATCGTCCAGGATCGGCAGGGTCTCGTCGGCGGCCTCTTTAGGAACGAAGCCGCGGCGCTGCACTTTGCAGCCGAAGAATGCAACCATAACCCGGCCGATATCTGCCGCGCTCCAGAAGGCTCCGTCCTCGACCTCGACGGCTTCGTGATGCCCTCCTCCAACCTGCATTGAAATTTAGCAATCCGACATAGGTTTCCACTCCGCCCTCGGCACCCGGCCAACGCTTCCTTAACCCACGCTTGGGTAAAATGGCGGTCGGGTGTCACCAGAGTGAAAGCGCAATGTCGAAGCCTGCCTTCCGTTACAGCCACTACGATCTTAGCGAACAAAGGGCAGGAATCGTGATCGAGATCACGCTGTCGGCCGTCGCCAACGTCCGGCTGATGAATGGCCCGAACTTCCAGCGCTTTACGGAAACCTTGAAGCACCAGTTCGTCGGCGGCGTTGCCAAGAAATCGCCGATCCGCCTGACCATTCCGGAAGCCGGTCACTGGCACGTCGTCGTCGACATGGAAGGGCATCACGGCATGGCGGAATCGAGCGTCAAGATCGTCGACAGAGCACCGGCGCCGCGCATGCAGAAAGCTCCCGAAAACACCGCCGCGAAGTGATATCAGACTATTGCCCGCCGCGCTCCTTGCGCAGCTTCGCCCACCACTCCAGCCGTTTGCGAATCTCGCGCTCGAAACCGCGTTCCGGTGGATCGTAGAAGGTCTGGCGGCCCATCTTTTCCGGGAAATAGTCCTGGCCTGAAAAAGCATCCGGTTCGTCGTGGTCGTAGCGGTAGCCGTCGCCATAGCCTTCGTTGCGCATCAGCTTGGTCGGGGCATTCAGGATATGTCGCGGCGGCAGCAGCGAGCCATTCTGCTTGGCTGCCTGCATCGCGGCCTGGAAGGCGGTATAGACCGCATTCGATTTAGGAGCGGTGGCGAGATAGACGCAGGCCTGTGCGAGCGCCAATTCACCTTCCGGTGACCCGAGATATTCATAGGCATCCTTGGCGGCGTTGCAGATCACCACCGCCTGCGGATCGGCAAGGCCGATATCCTCCACGGCCATGCGCACCATCCGCCGCCCGAGATAGAGCGGGTCCTCGCCGGCATCCAGCATCCGGGCGAGATAGTAGAGCGCGGCGTCCGGATCGGAACCACGTACGGATTTATGCAACGCCGAGATCAGGTTGTAGTGGCCGTCCTGTGCCTTGTCGTAGACCGGCGCCCGGCGCTGCACGATCCGCACCAGAGCATCCGGATCGAAACGCTCATCCTTGCGGGCAGCACGCCATACTTCCTCGGCAAGCGTTAAGACCGAGCGACCATCGCCGTCCGCCATGCGGATCAGGCTGGCGCGTGCATCGTCGGTCAGCGGCAGCGGCTTGCCCTCGATCTTTTCCGCGCGCTGCAGCAATTCCTCAAGGCTCTCCTCGTCGTGCGGCCGGAAGGTCAGCACGCGGGCGCGGGACAGAAGTGCGGCGTTGAGTTCGAAGGACGGATTTTCCGTAGTGGCGCCGACCAGGATTATCGTGCCGTCCTCCATGACCGGCAGGAAACTATCCTGCTGGGCGCGGTTGAAGCGATGGATCTCGTCGACGAACAGCAGGGTCTGGCGGCCATCCATGCGGCGCAGGCGCGCCATCTCGAATACCTTCTTCAGGTCGGCGACGCCGGAAAAGATCGCTGAAATCTGCTCGAACGCCAGCCCGGCCTCCCCCGAGAGAAGGCGGGCAACGGTGGTCTTGCCGGTACCGGGCGGCCCCCAGAAGATCATCGACCCCAGCGAACCGGACTCGATCATCCGGCGCAGTGCGCCATCCGCCCCGGTCAGATGCGGCTGACCGGTGACCTCGGCGAGCGTTTGCGGCCGCAGACGATCCGCAAGAGGACGCTTGTTGGCGACCTCCTCCGGGATCCGCGGTGCAAACAGGTCATTGCTCATCGGAAAAACTGCCGGATGCGTTGGCCGTCACGATCGATCTCGACGCGCCAGAAGCTCGGCGAACCGGCGACGGCCTGCTGCAGCGTCTGCGTCGAGGTGATCTGAACGCCGTTGACGGAAATGACGATATCCTTCGGTGCAAAACCGAGGCGCTCGGCAGGCGAATCGCTTTTCAGGTTTTCGATAACGACGCCGGGGGTGTCCGTCGACAGGCGCAGCTCGTCGGCAACGCGCGGCGACAGATTGGCGACCGTCGCGCCGGCGAAGGGATTGTTGCCCTGAATGAGCACTTCGTCGCGCGGCGTCGTTTCCGGCGCTGCGGCGAGCAACAGCTTGTCCTCATGTTCGACGCCGTTGGTGGTGACGCTCAGCGTCACGGTTGAGCCGAGACCGGCCGTCGTCAGGCGATAGCCGAGCGCGTCCGGATGTTCGACGGGGATACCATTGACGGCGGTCACGACCTCGCCCGGCTTCAATCCGGCCTTGGCGGCCGGACCGCCATCGACGACCTTGGTCACCAATGCGCCGCGAACGAGCTTCAGGCCGAGCGCTTC
Source organism: Rhizobiaceae bacterium (assembly GCA_028865845.1). Classification (GTDB taxonomy): domain Bacteria; phylum Pseudomonadota; class Alphaproteobacteria; order Rhizobiales; family Rhizobiaceae; genus Rhizobium. The sequence goes on along the minus strand of JAGWJK010000084.1, from coordinate 3,600 downwards.
GGCGACGTCGGAGGTCACTGCGTCGAAGGTGGCGCCGACATAGGGACGCTCGAAGGTGGTGGCACCACGGTCGGCAGCGGCAAGGAAGACCTTGACCAGATTGGCCGGAATGGCAAAGCCGATGCCGTTCGAGCCGCCGCCCTGGGAATAGATTGCGGTGTTGAGGCCGATCAGCTCGCCGGACATATTGGCAAGCGCGCCGCCGGAATTGCCGGGATTGATCGAGGCATCCGTCTGGATGAAGAAGCCGACCTCGTTCTGCACCTGGTTGCGGGCGAGCGCCGATACGATGCCGCTTGTCACCGTCTGGCCGACACCGAAGGGATTGCCGATCGCCAGAACCAGGTCGCCGACCTCGACCGCATCGGAATTGCCGATCGGCAGAACCGGGAAGCTCTCGTTCTTGCTCTGGATCTTCAGCACCGCCAGATCGACGCGATCGTCCTTCAGCACGACCTTGCACGGAAATTCGCGGCCGTCGGACAGGGCGATCTTGATATCGTCGGCACCGTCCACGACGTGGTTGTTGGTGATGACCGTGCCGTTTGCCTCGACAATGACGCCGGAGCCGAGCGAAGATTGCTTCTCGGTACGATTCGGCATGCGCTGGCCGAAGAACTGCTCGAAGAAGGGATCTCCCGCAAACGGGGAGCGGCGCTCGACCACGCGCTCGGCATAGACGTTGACGACGGCGCCCGCGGTCTGCTTGACCAGCGGCGCGAACGAAAGCTGCATTTGCATCTGGTTCTGCGGCACGGACTTCGCAGTCTGTGCCTCAGCGGAAAGCGGCATCGCCATGATGAGGGCAATCATCGAAATGGCGGCGCGCTTCAGCAGGACCTGCATGGAATTTTCCTTTTTTAATGCTCTTGAAACAAGGTTGTAGCGTCGGACGCTAGAAAGAAAAGAGGGCGGAACCATGAAGCATCAATAGCCCCAAGTTGCACGCCCGGAAGCGACAGATGAACAAAACTGCGTGATCGGACATTTACCCCCGGAGACGACAATGGAGAGAGGCATGTTTCAGCGTTTTCAGTCCCCTATTTCGGCAGCAACGGCCTTCGGCATTGCCATGATCTCGCTTGCCGCGACATTTGCAGCTCCTCTCGGAACGGCTCATGCGGCCAGTTTCGACTGCGAAGCCAAGTCGCTTCAACCGGACGAAAAGGCGATCTGCGACAACCGCGTCCTCAACGATGCCGACGTAAAGATGGTGACGACGTTCGATCTGCTTTCCGGGCTGCTCGCCATGGGCTCGCGCGGCACGCTGCAGGACGAACAGACGGCATGGCTGAAGAAGCGACAGGCCTGTGGCGCGGACACCGCCTGCATAGGAGCTGCCTATGACGCGAGGCTGAAGGAGCTCGATGAGACCTACAAGAAGATCAACCGGCCGCTCTAACCGTCTTCACGCAACAGGTTAGAAAACAACAATAAAGAAATATAAGACCGAATTAATCGGCCGTCGCCGTTCAAGTCGGCTCAAACTATCTGCCGGCGTAATATCTGAAAACTATTGACGTTGCTGTGCCTTCTCCCCGAGCTGTCGGGGAGAAGGCATTGCGATGGATTATCGGGCGTTGAGGTCGCGCACGGCGCCGCGGTCGGCGCTGGTTGCGAAGGCGGCGTAGGCCTTCAACGCCGTGGTGACGTTGCGCTTGCGCACTTCGGTCGGATGCCAGCCAGCAGCATTCTGGGCTTCCCGGCGCGTTGCCAGTTCGGCCTCGCTCACGCGCAGGCTGATGGTGCGGTTCGGGATGTCGATATCGATCATATCGCCTTCACGAACCAGACCGATGGTGCCGCCGTTTGCCGCTTCCGGCGAAACGTGGCCGATGGAGAGACCGGAAGTGCCGCCGGAGAAACGGCCGTCGGTGATCAGCGCGCAGGCCTTGCCGAGACCCTTCGACTTGAGATAGCTCGTCGGATAGAGCATTTCCTGCATGCCGGGGCCGCCCTTCGGGCCTTCGTAGCGGATGACGACGACATCGCCGGCCTTGACCTCGTTGGAGAGGATCGCCTTGACCGAGGCATCCTGGCTTTCGAAGACCCGAGCCGGGCCGGAGAATTTCAGGATCGATTCGTCGACACCGGCTGTCTTCACGATGCAGCCGTCGAGCGCCAGGTTGCCCTTGAGGACGGCCAGACCACCATCCTTGGAGAACGGATGTTCGACGGAGCGGATGACGCCGTGCTCGCGGTCCATATCGAGTTCGTCCCAGCGCGAATTCTGGCTGAAGGCGACCTGGGTCGGAACGCCACCCGGTGCGGCGCGGAAGAATTCGCGCACGCTTTCGCTGTTGGTGCGCGTGATATCCCAGCGATCGATGGCGTCGCCCAGCGTCTCGGAATGGACGGTCGGGCAATCGCGATTGATCAGGCCGCCCTTATCGAGCTCGCCGAGGATCGACATGATGCCGCCGGCGCGATGGACGTCTTCCATGTGGACGTCGCTCTTTGCCGGCGCGACCTTCGACAGGCAAGGCACGCGACGCGACAGCGCGTCGATATCGGCCATGGTGAAGTCGATTTCGCCTTCATGTGCGGCGGCGAGAATGTGCAGCACGGTATTGGTCGAACCGCCCATGGCGATATCGAGCGACATGGCGTTTTCAAATGCCTGCTTCGAAGCGACATTGCGCGGCAGGATCGTCGCGTCATCTTGCTCGTAGTAGCGGCGCGCGAGATCGACGACCAGGTGACCGGCTTCAACGAAGAGGCGCTTACGATCCCCATGGGTCGCGAGCGTCGAGCCGTTGCCGGGCAGAGACAGGCCAAGTGCTTCCGTCAGGCAGTTCATCGAGTTGGCGGTAAACATGCCCGAACAGGAACCGCAGGTCGGACAGGCAGACCGTTCGATGACCTGGACGTCTTCGTCGCTGATCTTGTCGTCGGCGGCGGCAACCATGGCATCGACCAGATCGAGAGCAACCTTCTTGCCGTGCAGCACGACCTTTCCGGCTTCCATCGGACCACCGGACACGAAGACTGTCGGGATGTTGAGGCGCAGCGATGCCATCAGCATGCCGGGCGTGATCTTGTCGCAGTTGGAGATGCAGACCATGGCGTCGGCGCAGTGGGCATTGACCATGTATTCGACGCTGTCGGCGATCAGTTCGCGCGAGGGCAGCGAATAGAGCATGCCGTCATGGCCCATGGCGATGCCGTCATCGACGGCGATGGTGTTGAACTCCTTGGCAACACCGCCGGCCGCTTCAATTTCGCGCGCCACGAGCTGGCCGAGATCCTTCAGATGGACGTGTCCCGGCACGAACTGGGTGAACGAATTGACCACGGCAATGATCGGCTTGCCGAAATCGCTGTCCTTCATCCCCGTCGCGCGCCAACGGCCGCGCGCGCCCGCCATGTTTCGGCCGTGAGTCGTGGTTCTGGAACGATAAGCTGGCATGTGGTGTCTTCCTCGTCGTCTTGGAAATTATCGCAAGCCGTCGGCCGGGCATGGCACGAACCAGAGGGAGGGCCGACTATTGCTGCATTTTGGAATTGTCCTAATGCAATCGCGCCGGGCTGTCACTATCAACTCCACCGAATCCGGTACGCCGCCGAGCGCACCATTCGCGTGCAAAATCTATGCTGGGG
>JAGWJK010001113.1 GCA_028865845.1 Rhizobiaceae bacterium | reverse complement strand
TATGCGCGAATCGATATGCTGCGCTGCATAAAATGCACACGACATAGGCATCACCAAGAATCATAATACCAAATGTTGGTGTGTTCGCGCCCGCCAATCCTCCACCTTGTCTTGTGTATCCAAGGCCGACGCTTCGGTGTTCCCTTCCGGCGTCGGCTTTGAGGTACGTCCCGCATGATCGCCCCCAAGGAGATTCCGTGAGCGATATCGCCGTCGACGTCATTGATTCGTCATCCACATTCGAGGCGCCGTCGCGCACGGCGATCGCACTTGTGACATTGGCACTCGCTGTCGGCAGCTTCGGCATCGGCACCGGCGAATTCGTGATCATGGGCCTCCTGCCCAACGTCGCCGATACGTTCGGGGTCACCACTCCCGAAGCCGGCCATGTCATCAGCGCATATGCCCTGGGTGTCGTCGTCGGCGCTCCGATCATTGCGATTCTTGCGGCCAAGATGGCCCGGCGGACGCTTCTCCTGATGGTGATGGCGATCTTTGCCGCAGGTAATATTTCCAGCGCGCTTGCGCCGACCTTCGAGAGTTTCACCGCGCTACGCTTCATCACCGGCCTGCCGCATGGCGCCTATTTCGGTGTCGCGGCCCTCGTTGCCGCCTCGATGGTGCCGGTTCAGCGCCGTGTTCGCGCCGTCGGGCAGGTCATGCTGGGCCTGACCATCGCGACGCTCATCGGCACGCCGATCGCCACCTTCCTCGGTCAGCTCCTCGACTGGCGGGTAGCCTTCATGATGGTCGGCGGCGTCGGTGTCGTCACCATGCTGCTGATCGCCCTGTTCCTGCCCAAGGACAGAGTGCAGGAAGGGGCCAGCATCGCGCGCGAGCTTGGGGCATTGCGGCGCATTCAGGTATGGCTGACGCTCGGCATCGCCGCCGTCGGCTTCGGCGGGATGTTCTCGATCTTCAGCTATGTCGCCACGACGACCACCCAGGTCGCCGGCATGGGAACGGCCATGGTGCCCGTCGTGCTTGCTCTCTTCGGCATTGGCATGAATGTCGGCAATGTCGTCGGTTCGCGCCTCGGCGATCTCTCCATCAAGGGCACGATCGGCGGTATGATGGTCTTCAACATCGTCATCATGACGCTGTTCGCGCTGACGGCGGCCAACCCCTTCATGCTCTGCCTCTGCGTCTTCCTCATCGGATGCGGCTTTGCCGCCTGCCCGGCCGTGCAGACGCGGCTGATGGATGTTGCAGCCGACGCGCAGACACTCGCTGCAGCATCGAACCATTCGGCCTTCAACATCGCCAACGCGCTCGGCGCCTGGCTCGGCGGTGTCGTTATCGCGTGGGGCTATACCGCAGCGGCAACGGGATATGTGGGCGCCGTGCTTTCCGTTCTTGGCCTGGTCGTCTTCGGGGTATCAGTTGCCTTGGAGCGCAACGGCGGGCGTGCATGAGGCGTTGAGGGAGCGTACCTCCTGCTTGCCCGTGTGGCAGAACACATTCTCCTCGCCCCATTGAGCCATCGCCTTGATGATCGGCTCCAGGCTGGCGCCCAGCGGCGTCAGCGCATAGTCGACGCGCGGCGGCACGACGGGAAATACCGTGCGCGACACCAAGCCGGACTCTTCCAGCTCCCGCAACTGCTTGGTCAGCATGCGTTGCGTCACCGCCGGCAGTTTGCGGCGAATTTCGTTGAATCGCAGCGTGCCGTCCATCAGGTGAAACAGGATCACGCCCTTCCACTTGCCGTCGAGCAGGCTCAGCGTTGCCTCGACCGGACAGCCGGGGAAATTCTTGACGAGTTTGGCGCGGGGCAGCGACATTGACGGTATCCTTTTGGGTACTACGTACAGGATTTGTGCATTCTTGCGTCATTTGAAGATAATGCGCATCTAGCCTCTGTGCAACGAACACAGGAATTTCCCCATGCGCGCAGTCGCCTACAAGACCCCGCAACCCATTTCCGCCGAAACCTCGCTGATCGATGTCGACCTGCCGACACCGGAAGCCAAGGGCCGCGACCTGCTGGTCGAGGTCAAGGCTATCTCCGTCAATCCCGTCGATGTGAAGGTTCGTGCAAGTGCGACCCCGCCTGAAGGCGAATACAAGGTTCTCGGCTGGGATGCCGCCGGCGTTGTCAAGGCCGTCGGCCCTGAGGTCACCATGTTCAA
>JAGWJK010001112.1 GCA_028865845.1 Rhizobiaceae bacterium | reverse complement strand
CGAAAACGTTTTCGGTCGAGGCGATTTTGTCTTTGTCAAATCGCTTATGAGGCACTATGACTGGCTCGGGAAAGCCGGACGGAGGGCTTGGGAACGCAGTCTCCCCAAAGCGCTTTGAATGGCGTAACCTATTCAAACGAATGAGATTTAGAGGAGCATCGAAATGACCATTCGCACCGTCGTTTGGGGGGAGAATATCCATGAGCAGATCAATGAGATCGTCGCCGGGATATATCCGGAAGGCATGCACACCACGATCGCCAAGGCGCTGAACACCGATAGCGGCATTCAGGCTACGACGGCGACGCTGCAGGAGCCGGAACATGGCCTCACCGAGGCTCGCCTCAAGGACACGGACGTTCTCATCTGGTGGGGCCACAAGGATCATGGCGCCGTCAACAACGAGATCGTCGAGCGCGTCGCCAAGCGCGTTTGGGAAGGCATGGGCCTGATCGTGCTGCATTCCGGCCACTTCTCGAAGATCTTCAAGCGGCTGATGGGCACGCCCTGCGCGCTGAAGTGGCGCGAAGCCGGCGAACGCGAACGCCTTTGGGTCATCAATCCCCGCCACCCGATCGCTGCCGGCCTCGGCGAGCATTTCGAGCTGGAAAACGAGGAAATGTACGGCGAGCAGTTCTCGGTTCCCGAACCGCTGGAAACCGTTTTCATCTCCTGGTTCCAGGGCGGTGAAGTCTTCCGTTCGGGCATGACCTGGCGCCGTGGCGCCGGCAATATCTTCTATTTCCGCCCCGGCCACGAAACCTACCCGACCTATCACAACGAGACGGTTCAGAAGGTGATCATCAACGCCGTCAAGTGGGCGCACAACCCGCTCGGTACGCAGACGAGCATCCACGATGCCCCGAACGTTCCGGTCGAGAAGGCGCTTGAGCCGATCGTCGAGCGCGGTCCGAGATTGCACCAGGCCGGCGAAGCCGGTTATCGCTGAGGTCCATCATGCGTCTTATAGTCGTTGGCACCGGCGGCATGGCCAAGAACCATGTCGAACATTTTGCCCGTATTCCCGGCGTCGAGATCGTGGGAGCCGTTGATACGGACGCCACCAGGCTTGCCGCTTTCTGCGACACGTTCAACATCGCCAAGCGGTTCCTGTCGCTCGACGAGGCTCTTGCCTGGGGTGAGTTCGACGCGGCGACCAATGTGACGCCGGATCGGGCTCATCACCCGACGACGTTGCCGCTGCTTGCCGCCGGCAAGCATGTTCTCTGCGAGAAGCCACTCGCAGAGAACTACGAGAAGGCCCTGGAGATGACGGAGGCTGCAGAGCGCGCCGGCGTCGTCAACATGGTGAACCTCACCTACCGCAACGTCGCGCCGCTGCAGCGGGCCCGCGAGATCGTCATCGCCGGCGAGATCGGCACGGTCAAGCACGTGGAGGCGTCCTATCTTCAGAGCTGGCTCGTCTCCAAGGCCTGGGGCGATTGGCGCAGCGAATCGAAGTGGCTGTGGCGTCTGTCGACCGGGCACGGTTCGAACGGCGTGCTCGGCGATGTCGGTATCCACATTCTCGACTTCGCGGCTTATGGCGCGGCGACGGACATCGACTATGTCTTCGCCCGCCTGAAGACCTACAACAAGGCACCCGGCGAGCGGATTGGCGAGTATATGCTCGATGCCAATGACAGCTTCTCGATGTCGGTCGATTTCGCCAACGGCGCGCTTGGCGTGGTACATGCCAGCCGCTGGGCGACGGGCCATCTGAATGAGCTGAAATTGCGCATCTATGGCGAGCGGGGTGGTCTGGAAATCAGCCACAACCCGAACGGCTCCGAACTGCGGGCATGCCTTGGCGAAGATACGGAGACGGCGACCTGGAAAGTGTTGGAGGTGCCGCCGGTGCCGACCAACTACCAGCGCTTTGCCGATGCCGTGATGAACGGCACGCACCAGGACCCGAATTTCCGTCACGCTGCCAATCTTCAACGCGTGCTCGACCTTGCTATGGTCACGGAGAAGGAAAGGCGCGAGCTGAAGGTCTGACTTTCGGCTGCATTCGAAGATATCCCAACGGCCGCCTTCGGGCGGCCGTTTCTTTTGGCGTCAGCCGCACGCCAAGACGAGGACGTCTCCTGCGCAGCTTATTCTTTGCGAAATTTTAATATTTTGAATATA
>JAGWJK010000083.1 GCA_028865845.1 Rhizobiaceae bacterium | reverse complement strand
GACGCGATTTTCTTTTCGAGCGACACGTTGGCGATCGGCGCCGTGCAGGAATGCCACCGCCGCGGCTGGAAAGTCCCGCAGCGCATTGCCATTGCAGGCTATGGGGATATGGACCTTGCAGCACAGCTTTATCCGACACTGACGACGGTGCGCGTCCAGCGCTACGAAATGGGTCGTCGCGCCGTGCGGCAACTGCTGGCGCGGCTGAACGGCGAGACGCATCTGCCGAACATTGTCAGCCTCGGCTTCGAGATCATCGATCGCGAGAGCACCTGAGCGCACCTTATTTTGCCTCCTCCCGCCGTCCTAGCCGCTTCTCCCACCCTTCGGCATGCACGTTGAGATAGGCATGCGGGTCGTAGGGATGGTCTTTGACGACGTCGATATTCAGATCGATGCCGAGGCCCGGAGCATCCGGAAGCGATAGATGGCCATTCAACGGATCGATGCTGGGATGCCAGCTGACGAGGTCGCGCGTCCATGGATCATTGAAGGCGTCGAAATGTTCCTGGATCAGGAAATTCGGCACGGCGGCGGCCAATTGCAAGCATAGAGCTGTTGCCACCGGCCCGCCACTCTGGTGCGGAGCGATGTAGCTACCATGTGCGTGCGCCAGATTGGCGACCGCGAGCGTCGGCGCAAGACCACCGAGCGACATCGGTTCCGGCTGGAAGATATTGACATCGCCGCCGGCCGCAAGCGCAAAGAACTGGCCGACCGTATCGTACATCTCGCCAGTGGCGACGGGAATGGGGCTGCGCCGGGCGACCGGATGCACGGCCTCCTGTCGATCGCGCGTGGTCGGCTCCTCCCACCAATAGATGTCGAGATCGGCGAATTTGTTCGCCGCCTGAAGCGCTGCGATTTCGGTGAATCGCGCATGCACATCGATGAGGATCAAGGTGTTGCTCGGCAGCTTTTCGCGCAGTGTGCGACAGATCGCGTATGATAAATCGAGTTCCTCGCGCGATATGAAACCCTGTGCCGTTCCGAACGGATCAAGCTTCATAGCCTTGAAGCCGCGGTCGATCACGATCCTGGCCGCGTCAAGGAATGCCTCCGGCGTGCGTTCGGTGCGGTACCACCCGTTAGCATAGCCGAGCACACTGTTTCTCACTTGCCCGCCCAGCAACTGGTGGATCGGCACGCCGAGCTTTTTTCCGAGGATATCCCAACAGGCAACTTCCACCGCTGCGATCACGGTGCGATGAATATGGCCGCCATCGAGCGAAACGCTGTCGAGAAGACGCTTGGCGAGCGAATGGACACGCAGCGGATCCTGGCCGATCGCCAGATGCTTCAGTTCATGGACCCCGGCTTCGGTCGTCTTGATGAACCCGTTCAAAGTCCCCTCACCCACACCGTAGATGCCCTCATCGGTGAGCACACGCACGAACAGCCAGTTCTTCCAGCCTGCCCCGACGGCATAGGTTTCGATATCGGTGATCTTCATCCAGGTCTGCCTCCTCGCACCGCCGCATAAATGGTCTCGATCACGCGCGCCGTCGTCAAGCCGTAGGTATCTTGCAATACGGGCACCGAGCCGCATTCGATATATCGGTCCGGCAGACCAATGCGCGTCAACCGCTTGGGCATGCCGGCATTAAACAACGTTTCGGCAATGAGGCTGCCGAGACCGCCGACGGCAACGTGATTTTCTGCTGAAACCAACTGGCCGACAGAACTGGCGAATTCGATTACCGCCGCCGCGTCGAACGGCTTGATCGTCGGCACATGTAGCACGGCGACCGAGATGCCCTTGTGTTCAAGCGCCATCGCGGCATCAATCGCACGCTCGGTCATTGTGCCCGTCGAGATGATGCCGATATCGCCACCAGCCCGCAGTCTTTGCGCCTTGCCGATCTCGAAGCGATAGGTTGCCGGATCGAAGACGACAGGAACCTTGCCGCGCAACAGACGCATATAGACCGGTCCCTGGTGATCGGCGATGACGCGCGTTGCTGCTGCAATCTCGGTCGCATCGCAAGGATCGATAACCACGAGGCCGGGGATCATCCGCATCAGTGCCAGATCCTCGATCGCTTGGTGCGTACCGCCATAGCCGGTCGTCAATCCAGGCAACCCGGCGATGATCTTGACATTGAGATTGCTGTGGGCGCAGGCGATCGCGACAAAATCGAAGGCGCGGCGGCTAGCAAAAACACCGTAGGTGGTGGCGAAGACGACGTTGCCGGTGCGGGCGATGCCGGCGGCAACGGCGACGAGGTTCTGCTCAGCCATGCCGACATTGAAAAAGCGATCCGGACACACGTCGCGGAACGGATGAATGTCGGTATATTTGCCGAGATCGGCCGTTAGTCCGACGATATTGTCCCGCTGTCGGCCGAGCGCCGCCAGGGCGTGACCGAACGGCGCGCCGACCTCGGCGCGCGTCCCGCCAACGGCTTCGTTTTCGCCCATGGCCAGCGTCCTGCCAGTCTCCGTCGCCGGCGCGATCATGCGTCTTCTCCCACGGTTCTCTCAAATTCCGCGATGATGGCATCCCACTCAACCGGGTCGATGCGAAAAAAATGCGCCTTCTCGGAATTCTCGATCCGCGGCACGCCCTTGCCCGGCGAGGTGCGCAGCACGATCGCCTTCGGCTTGCCGTTGGCGTTGCGCGACAGCATCAGGGCACTGACGACCGCCGTCATGTCATTGCCATCGATTTCGAGCGTTTCCCAGCCGAACGCCCGCCATTTCTCGGCAACTGGCTCCATGTCGAGCACGACCGGACCGTCCGCCTGAATACCATTGCAATCGATTAACGCCACCAGCCCGTCTAACTTGAAATGCGGCGCCGACATCGCCGCCTCCCAAGTGGAGCCTTCCTGCATTTCCCCATCGGAAAGTTCGACGAAGACGCGGGCCCTGGATTTGGCAAGCCTGAGACCGAGCGCCTGGCCGATAGCCTGACCCAAGCCATGGCCAAGCGAGCCGCCAATCAGTTCGACGCCCGGCGTGGTATCGAGCGTGCTCATTTCCAACCGACTGCCGTCGGCGCCGTAGGTTGAGAGTTCTTCGACTGGAATGATGCCGATTTCGGCAAAAGCCGCCCAGAGCGCAATCGAATAATGGCCGGTAGACAGCAGGAAGCGATCGCGCTCGGCCCACGTCACATCGTGCGGATCGTAGCGCAACTCATGGAAATAAAGCGCCGCAAGCAGATCGGCGATGCCAAGCCCCTGTCCGATATATCCCTGGCCCTGCCCGCGCGCCATCGACAGCATGTGACGGCGAAGATTGGTGGCGCGCGCCTTTAGGCCATCGATGTCAGGTGAATGGAGCGGCGTGTTGCGAAGCATCCTTCAATCCTTATCCATGCCGCCGGACATATTAAGGCGCTCGGCGGTCATATAGATTGGCGCGTCGAGACAGAGCCAAACGACGGCTCCGGCGACTTCGCTAATCTCTGCGCGGCGCCCAAGCGGCACGCGTCGGGTGCGCTCGTCAAGGAAAGCCTGGATGTCGCTGCGGCCATTGACGCGCGCCAGATCGATCTCGGTGGAGCGTTGCATGTCTGTGTCCATCATCCCGGGCGCCAGGCTGTTGACAAGGACACCATAAGGCGCGAGCGCCGCCGCAGCAGCACGGGTGATTGAATCGACCCCTGCCTTACTGGCAGCGTAGGCTGCATAGTCCGGAAGCGCCATGCGTGACGCGGGAGACGTGATGTTGACGATGCGGCCGGAGCGCTGCTCCTTCATCACCCGACCTGCTGCACTACAGGCGAGCGCAAGCGTCATTGTATTCAGCGACAATGTGCGATGCCAGCTTTTATAGGTCATGTCGAGGAAGGGTTCGATAACGCCGTAACCGGCATTATTGACAAGAATATCAAGCCCACCCCAGACTGTTTTCAGACGGTCGATTGCACTCTCCGGCGCCCCTTCTGTGGTGAAATCACCGACGAACATCTCGGTCATGGCCCCGAGCTCATGGCAAAGCCTGGCTGTTTCGGCAGAGCCCTTCTGGTCGATATCTGCCAGACCGATGGCGCAGCCCCTTGCTGCCAATTGCGTCGCAATTTCACGGCCGAGACCGCCCGCAGCACCGGTCACCAGTGCTCGTTTCATGGTGGGATTTTCTGTCACGAAGCAATCCTCCCGCTCGTGCTTGACGAATTTGATACCGGTACCATAAAGTCCTGTCAATCGCTTGCCACTTGAATCTTTTTTGGCCGGCAGAACCCCACCGAGCCCAGGTGCATAAGTAGCGTGGAACTGTCCGCATGGAGGATGAAATGAAGATTACTCGTCTCGATACGTTGCAAATTGGCGAATTTCCATTCCTGCTCTGGCTACAGGTTCACACGGATAGCGGGATTGTCGGCACCGGTGAAACATTCTGGGCGCCGGGCCCGGTCGCAGGCTACATCCACGACAATGTGGCACCCTATCTACTCGGCAAGGATCCACGCGATATCGAACTCCACGATCGCACTCTCGGGAACGTCTACGTCGGCGCACGCGACTCCGGCGCGGAGGTGCGGGGCAATTCGGCGGTTAACATCGCGCTCTGGGATATTTATGGACAGTCGCTGGGCGAGCCTGTCTGGCGGCTGCTCGGTGGTCGCACGCATCAGTCCGTGCCGGTCTACAATACATGTGCCGGCTACGGCCATGTCCGCGCCACCAAACGCAATGCCTTGTTCGAGCGTACGGAAGATTGGTCGTTGAAGCCCAGCGACGCGGCGAAAGGTCCCTACGAGGACCTTCTGGCCTGGCGCTACAATGCGGATGATCTTGCCAAGAGCCTGCTTTCCGAAGGTATCGGCGCCATGAAGATATGGCCTTTCGACATCGCGGCGGAGGCCTCTCATGGCACGCGAATTTCGCTCAAAGACCTCGATACGGCGCTCAAGCCGTTTGCGCAAATCCGCGATGCGGTCGGACTCGACATGGAAATCATGGTCGAATTGCACGGCCTCTGGACACTGCCGCCTGCGCTTAGAATCGCCGAAGCCTTGAAGCCGTTCAACGTCGCATGGCTAGAGGAACCAATCCGTTACAACGAACTCGATGCGATGGCGGAATTGGCACGACATACGGCCTTTCCGATTGCCGCAAGCGAACGCTTGGCAACCCGGCAGCTGTTCAAACAGCTGATCGACAAGCGCGCCGCTTCGATCATCATGATCGACCTTGCCTGGTGCGGCGGGCTTAGCGAGGCGCGCAAGATTGCCAATATGGCGGAAGCGAGCGAGTTGCCGGTGACCCTGCATGATTGCACCGGGCCGATCGTCTATGCCGCGAGCTGCGCGCTTTCGGCGACGCTGCCAAACGCCATGTACCAGGAAATGGTCCGCGCCTATGCGACCGGTTGGTACACCGAGATCGTCGAGGATATCCCGGTCGTCAAGGATGGTCGCGTGTCGCCTCTCGAAGGCCCTGGTCTCGGCATGAGATTGCGGCCAGAGCTGGAAAAAAGACCGGACGCGATCATCAGAACCAGCAGGATTTAGTCGCGGCTGGCCATTGCCCGCCATCCACGACGCGAGAGATTTTTCGCCTCTAGACATTATGCTATTATAATCTATTGTGCCCCTATTGGCGTGATGGTCCGGAGGCTGGGACCGGTAACAAGCGGCGCCGGAATGGGAGGAAATCGTGGCTATCTCTGCGGCGAGGGCTGGGATGCCCCTCAACACATCCAGCAATCTACCGGATAGGGATGTGCTGATTGCACTTTTTGAACGCATGGTTTTGTTGCGGCGCTTCGAAACAGTGGCACAAGCGGCTTGCCGGCGTGGCGAAACCCCAGGCTTCCTGCATCTTTATATCGGCGAGGAAGCCACCGGCGTCGGCATCTGTGCGCATTTGCGCCGAACCGACTGGATCACTTCCACCCATCGCGGCCATGGCCACGCACTTGCCAAGGGTGGTGACCCCCGGCGGATCATGGCCGAGCTGTTCGGCAAGGTGGATGGCATCTGCGGAGGCCGTGGCGGCACCATGCATCTCTATGACAAATCGATCGGCCTTTTCGGCACGAATGGCATCGTCGGCGCCGGTATCGGGCATGCGACGGGCGCCGGCATGAGTGCTCGTCAACAGGGGCGCGACGATATCGGCGTCTCCTTTTTTGGTGACGGCGCCAGCAATCACGGTGCTTTCCACGAAGTGTTGAATTTCGCAAGCGTGCAACGCGCGCCGGCAGTATTCGTTTGCGAAAACAATCTTTATGCGACCGCCACACCGCTGAGCACGATCACGCTCAATACCGACATCGCCTCCAAGGCGGATGCCTACGGAATGCCGGGGATCGCTGTCGACGGCAATGATGTCTTCGCGGTCTGGCTGGCGATGAAGGACGCCACGGAGCGCGCACGGATGGGCAAGGGACCGACACTGATCGAGGCGCGGACCTACCGCGTCGTCGGTCACCACGAAGGCGATCCGGTCATCGGGACCTACCGGACGCAGGAGGAGCTTGACGCTTGGATCAAGCGGGATCCAATCGATATGTTCCGTCGCCGGCTCGTCGAGGATTATGGCATCGCCACATCAGATGAACTCGCCGCAATCGATGCGCGGATCGACCGTGTCGTGCAGGAAGCACTTGAATTTGCGCGGCAATCGCCCGAACCCGACCCCACAACCGTTCGTCGCCATGTTTACCAAAGTCCTCTTAACCCGCCGGAGGCGCTACGACCACAGGACGGTCGCGAAACTCGGACGCAGGGGTGGCTTGAGGCGGTCCGCGACGGGATCGCTGAGGAAATGCGGGCCAACAGAAACATTCTCTATTTTGGCGAAGGCACCGGTGAGCGCGGCGGCAGCTTTGCTCACACGAAGGGGCTCTGGGACGAATTCGGGCCTGAACGCATGGTGGATACGCCCATCTCGGAACAGGGTTTCACCGCGACCGCCGTCGGGGCGTCGGCGACCGGTGCGCGGACTGTATCCGATCTGATGTTTGCCGATTTCGTGTTCGAGACCGCCGGCCAGATTTTCATGCAGGCGGCAAAGCTGCGTTATATGAGCAATGGTCAGATGAGCGCTCCGATGGTGGTTCGCGTCGGCGCGGGGGCGCTGCGCAGTTCGGGACCGCACCAGAGCGGCATCTATCACCCGATGTTTTCGCATATGCCTGGTCTTATCGTCTGCGTGCCGTCCAATCCCGCCGATGCCAAGGGCCTGATGAAAACTGCCTTGCGAGCGGGCGATCCGGTGATGATGCTGGAACCGAAGGCACTGTTTGCCAGTAAGGGCGAAGTGCCGGTCGGCGACTATTTCGTACCCTTCGGCGTTGCCTGCATTGCACGGCAAGGCACCGACATCACGTTGGTATCCGCTGGACAGCAGGTGCAGAAATCGCTCGAGGCGGCCGATATCCTCATAGCTCAGGGCATTTCCGCCGAGGTCATCGACCTGCGAACCATCATGCCGCTCGATATCGATACGATTGTCGAAAGCGTACGCAAAACGCATCGCCTGCTGGTGATCGACGAAGCTTGGGCCATGTGCGGCATCGGCGCGGAAATCGCCCAGGCAATCAACGAACTTGCCTTTGATGAGCTCGACGCTCCGGCCGGGCGGCTGCACACTGCTCCGACGTCGCATCCCTTCGCACCCGTTCTGGAGCGCGCCATGCTGGTAGACACCGCACGGATCGTTGATGGCGTTCTCGGTGTCGTCGCCGGCAAGCCACCGGTGCCAGACCACTGGTATGCCGGCGGCGGCAAGATCGCCTCCGCGGAGCAGCCCGTGGCATCGACGTCCGCAGCGCCGAAGGTCGAAGCCCCTAAGCAAACGCAGGCGGCAATGCCGATCGGCTCGGGCGAGCCCATTCTGATGCCATTCGGCGATCTGACCGTCAGCGAAGGCAAGCTCATCAAATGGCTGAAATCGGTCGGAGATGCCGTCAAACAAGGAGAGCTGATCGCCGAGATTGAAACCGACAAGGCGGTGGTGGAAATCGAGGCCGCTGTCACGGGCACTATCAACGCCATCGAGCAACCGGTTGGCGCTATCGTGCCGATGGGCGGGCGTATCGGCTCGATCGAACCAAGATAAAGCATGGGGAGGAACCCGATGAAAATATTCTGCGCCAACTGGCAGGCGGCGGACGATGCTGCGCTGGAGAAAGACCGCTATCCCGATATCGAATTCATCCTGCAGCGAACCGCCGCGGGAAGCCTCGTACCGGTGGAAGCAGCTGCGCTCGCAGAAGCCGATGCGGTGATCAACTACTCGGCCGTCCAGCATGTGGGTGCCAATCCCGCTGATTTTGCCAAGGCCCGGATTGCCGTGCGTGCCGGCGTCGGGTTCGACAATCTCGATATCGTCGGCTGGGGCGCGAAAGGCGTACCGGTTTGCAACGTACCGGACTATGGAACGACCGAAGTCGCCGACCATGCGATCGGCCTGATGCTGGCGCTGACACGCGGCACATCCACTTATGCGCCGAAGTTGATCGAAGGCGGGGCAAGTGCCTGGCATTTCGGTCTGGCGCCTCTGATGCGCAGACATCGGGGCGCGCATTTCGGCGTGATCGGCCTCGGACGCATCGGTCTTGCCGCGGCGCGCCGGGCCTCGGCCTTCGACATGAAGGTGACCTTCTACGATCCTTTGCTGGAATCGGGCGTCGACCTTTCGACCGGCTATGAACGTGTGCATTCTCTCGAAGAATTGATGGCCAGCTCAGATATCGTCAGCGTGCACGCTCCATTAAGTGCCGATACGCGAGGGCTACTTGGCGACAAGGCTTTTGCCGCGGCAAAACCGGGCCTGATCGTGATCAATACGGCGCGAGGCCCCATCATAGATCTCGACGCTCTGGAACGAGCCATGCGGTCCGGCAATGTTGCCGGTGCGGGCATCGATGTCCTGCCGAATGAGCCGCAGGACATGGACCATCCGCTATTCGCCGCTTGGCGCAAGCGTGAGGCCTGGATCGCTGAGCGGCTGATCGTCACCCCGCATGCCGCCTTTTACAGTCCAGCCGCCATGGAGGACCTCCGATTGAAGTCCGTCGAGGTCGTCTACAGGCTGCTCACCGAGGGCCATCTCACCAATTGCGTCAATCGCCAGTATCTGGTCGAAGCCTCATGAACGTCCCATTTCGCCAGTTCGTATCGCCCTACGCTCGCAAGCTGGCGCGCGAACGCGGGATCGCGCTCGTGGATATCACAGGCGGCGGTCCGATGGGCCGTATCGTCGCTGCCGACATTTTGTCGTTTACGAAAGCGCCCGTCGCAGTCTCGGACGTGGCTGTCCCACCTACGCATGACGCATCCCATCGGGAGCCGGCCGTCGTGGTCGGTGTCATTGCATCGACGGTTGATCTTGGCAAGCTGCAGAATTTGCGGGCGCAATTTTCCGCAGTGCAGCTGTCGATATCCGTCGACTCATTCTTCGTTCGGGCCGCTGGCCGCGGTCTTGCCCAGCTTCAATTGCAAGGCGCGATAGGCTGGGAAACCGGTATCGGTTCCGAAAGGCGGGAAATAGAGATCGCCGATGCGGTCGGCTCGTCCTTGGGTGTGCTCCAAAGCCGGATCGAAGCGACGGAACCTTTTGTTGCTGATCTGAAGCCCCCGGTATCGCTCTTGATCCGCCGCATCACGCAATCTCGCGTTCGGGCCGTTTCGATGCCGCCGTTGCCGGGCCATGGGATGAGACTGGTCATCCGCGCAATCGGCGACAATGCCATTGAATGCACGCTAAGCTTTGATACCGGCCGCGTGAACGAAGACGATGCGATCGGATTTCTGGCACAATTCACGGATGATCTTGAGGCGCCGTTCGGCCTTCTCGCATAGGCTACCAGCAGGCCGGTGGGCTGAGCTATTGCGATATTATACTATTGCATGTTAGACGCTGATCTATCCCAGGCTTTCTGGACCCGCATCATTCATTGTCTGGCAGATACCGACAATGCCGACGGTAGCATAATGGACGATCCGACCTCCAATCTCGATCTTCTGCCGCGACGCATACTCGCCCGCGCCAACGGCCCGCTCTACCGGCAATTGGTTGATGTGCTGCGCGAGCCTATCCTTAGCGAAGCGTTCGCCGTCGGTGATGAACTGCCGAAAGAAGCCGATATTGCAGAGCGATTCGGTGTAAGCCTGATTACGGTGCGTCAGGCGCTGCGGGACCTTGAGGCGGATGGCTTCATCCGAAAGCGCTCGGCCAAACCCGCAGTGGTGGCGGCGCGAAACCAGCATATGAGCTTCAGCTGGAATTTCCAAAATTTCGCTGACATCGCACTGTTCACCAAAAATGCCAGGCTCGATGTCAAATCCTATCGTCGGCAGAGTTCGCCGATCCTGCAGCGGGTCTTTGGACTTGCGAAGGAAGATCAGGGATATTGCCTGAGCGCCGTGCTCGACGTCG
>JAGWJK010001111.1 GCA_028865845.1 Rhizobiaceae bacterium | reverse complement strand
CGTGCCGGATCCGCTGACGACGAATATCTGCTTCGGCGGCCCCGATCGGAGAACAGCCTACATCACTCTGTCGGGCACGGGGCGGCTTCTCGAAATGGAATGGGAAGAGCCCGGCCTGCAGTTGAATTACGGGTTCTAAGCTGCCTTCGACAGAATGAAATTTGGGATGTGAATGATGCGACTTTTCTGGTCTTCCCGATCGCCCTTCGTGCGCAAAGTCATGGTCGTGGCGCATGAAACCGGCTTTGCCGGCCGGCTCGAGCTCGAGCGTGTGGCCGTGGGCGCCGCGATCCTAAGCGAGGCCGTCATGGCGCATAATCCGCTCAACAAGATCCCGGCGCTGGTTCTGGACGACGGCACCACGCTTTTCGATTCACGTGTCATCGCGGAATTCATGGACGGCTTCGACCGGCAGCCCGTTCTGTTCCCGCGAGAGATCGGCGAGCGGATCGCCGCCTTGCGATGGCAGGCTCTCGGCGACGGGATCATGGAAAACTCGACGCTGACGTTGGGTGAGCGCAGGCGCGAGGGACCGGCCTTCTCAGCCAAGCATGTCGATTGCTATCGGCTGAAGACGAGGCTGGCGCTGGACCTCCTTGAAACCGAGGCGGAGAGCCTTGGCCGGAGCGGCGTGCACATCGGATCGATTGCAGTTGCCGTCGCCCTCAGCCACCTCGATTTCAGGTTCGATGAGGAGCGTTGGCGCGATCAGCGGCCAAAGCTCGCGCGCTGGCATGCCGATATCGCCCGCAGAGAATCCATGATAGCAACGGTTTTCGAGGATGGCTGACAACGCTGGATCGATAATGGGATGGAAATTGCCGCCGCTCAACGCCCTGAGGGCCTTCGAGGCGGCCGCGCGGCACGAGAGCTTCTCGCTCGCCGCCGACGAGCTGAATGTGACGCCGGGCGCGATCAGTCGACAGATCCGGAGTCTCGAGATCGCGCTTGGGCACAATCTCTTCATCCGCAACAATCGCGAAGTCCGCCTGACGGCGGAAAGCCGCGCCTTCAGCGTGGCGCTTGCCGATGCGTTCCGCAATATCGACGCGGCGGCCGATGCCTTCATCGAAACCAAGAGCGGCAATCCCTTGCGTGTCGCCTGCTCTATGATCGTGGCGACGCGCTGGCTTTTCCCGCGCCTCAACCGTTTTCACACCCGATATCCGCATCGCCACGTCTCGCTGACGACCATTCTGCCGACGGAAACCTCGCCCTTTTCGGCAACGACGGCGGAGGCCGTCATTCGTCTTGGCACCGATGAGTGGCCAAAGAATATCGTCTCGCATTTTCTGTTCAGAAGCGAGCTCGTGGTGATCTGCAGCCCGGAGCTGCTGCAGCGCGGGCCGCCGCTGAAAACGCCTGACGATCTTCGCCATCACACGCTGCTGTCTTCGGCGTTGCGGCCGCAGAGCTGGCAGCGCTGGGCCCAATCGGCGGGGCTAACCTCCCTGGACGTGTCGAGCGCGACCGAGTTCGAGAGTTCGGCTCTGACCTACACGGCCGCCCTTGCCGGACACGGCATCGCGCTCGGCGAGCGTGCCTTCATCACGGAAGATGTGCGCAAGGGCAGGCTCGTGGTGCCTTTCCCGCTGGTCCACCAGAACCCGGAAAGCTTTTTCCTCATCTACAAGCGCGAGATGGAAGGCGTGCCGCGCTTGAAGGAATTCTGCCAGTGGATCAAGCACGAGGCGTCCGACAGTATCGCGGAAGTCGCCACAATCGAGGCAATACCACGGGCGTGACGAGCTTGTCGGCTTGCCGCTGGAGGCCTTACCTCAAAGCGTGAGATACCTGTTTGTAGTCGTTCTCATCGAAGTTTGAACTGTAGGAACGTAAGTTCACATCTATTCAAGAGCCACGGATGATGTCGTTTCGCCATGAGGATTCTTCGCTGCGCCAGGGCAGCTCAAGCTCTCGCTAATCCTGGTCTTTTGTTGCGGACCGTGGAAGCGTAGAGCTAGGCTTTTAAGATCGCCGCCTCCGGCCGGCGGCCTTTGCCCAACTGCTTCACCGCCGTCACCTGCCAGGTAACATTGTATCGAGTACGCCATCGCGGCGGACAAGTCCGTGAAAAAGTGCTGCCGCCAGATGCATCAGCACGAGCGCGAAGAAGGCTAAGGCCAGATAGTGGTGTG
>JAGWJK010000082.1 GCA_028865845.1 Rhizobiaceae bacterium | reverse complement strand
AGTCCGGCGTGAATGCTGCAAGAATACGCCAAGTAATCCAGTTGAAATTCATATTTTGGTTGGGATCTTCGATGTCGAATTTCGTTTCGCAGTGTGCAGCCTGGTCTGCAATAGCATCATGACGGTATTTCAGGTCGGAGAGCGACAGGCAGCATTTCACACGGCTCAGGTTGCCGCTGAATCGGATGCTTTGGCAAAGAAGCATGGGCTCGGCCCGGTCACCGCACCTCCTTCGTCGAGGCTGTCTTCCTTCGAATTTGCGACCGAATCCGTCCCGAGGAACCGTCAGTTTGAGGCTTGGCGCGCAAACTTCGCTTCAATTCTTGAGCTTGAAACCGCTCATGACATAAGCGGCGGGTTCATGGGCAAGCAGACAAGCTGGGATCTCGGTTGCTTTGCCTTTTCGCGGGTTGCAACGGATGCCTTGGCGTTCAAGAGCGTCGTGCGCCATGCCCGCCGAGAGCCGCTCGATCATTTTATCCTGTCAGTCCTGCTCTCCGGGGATGCCTATACGGAAGCCCCTCCCAGAGCCTTTCACGGCGGCGTCGGCGTCACGCAGGTCCACGCCCTCGGTCAGAGTTTTCGCGGGACGTTATCTGCAAGCGAAACACTCCAGTTGTTCGTTCCGCGAGATTTTTGTCCCCAGGTAACCCAAGCTTTGAGCGCGGCGGAGTTTACGATTTTGGACAGTGGCATGGGACGGTTGTTCCATGACTTCATGGTCGGCTTGGCCAAGCAGTTGTCGATCGTTGAAAGGGGCGATCTCCCCGCACTCGTGGAGGCGACACGTGCAATGATACTTGCCTGCGTGTCTCCTTCCGCCGAACACATCGAGATGGCAACCCATCCGATTGCGATAACGCTGCTCGATCGGGCGCAGAAGATCATACAATCGAAGCTGCGCGATCCGACGCTCGGAGCGCGTACGCTCGAGCGCGAATTGGGGGTTTCCCGTTCGCGGCTCTACCGGATGTTCCAGGCTTTCGGCGGGGTCAAGCACTACATCCAACACCGGCGCCTGCTCGATGCCCATGCCACCCTGGCAAACCCGAGCGATCAGCGCAGGATATTCGATATCGCCGAGCAGCTTTGCTTCACCGACGGCACCGAATTCAGCCGCGCTTTCAAACGCGAGTTCGGCTATAGCCCGACCGAAGTCAGAAGCGGGAAAAAGAGCAGTTTTCCCTGCAGGCAGTCGGCCGGACTGCAGGAAAACGAGCCTGAGAACCTCCTCGGAACGATGCTGCGAAGACTTCACGGCTAACCGTCAAGCGGATGGTGCTCTCAGGCTTCTGAGATAATGGGAAGATGGTTCGATCGCTTGACCTGGGTCAGGGCGAAACTCGTCTCGATCGATGCCACGCCTTCGAGGCGTGTAAGCTTTTCCTTCAAAAACCGCTCATAGCCGGCAAGATCATGCACGACGATCCGCAGCAGATAATCGCGTTGGCCGGTCATCAGATAGCAATCCACCACCTCGGGCCAGCGGGACACGGCATTGGCGAAGCGATCAAGATCATCCTCGTGCTGACGCGACAATTTGATCGATGCAAAGGCGCTGATCGGGAGGCCGAACAGTGCTTCGTCGATCACCGCCGCATATCCCTTGATAATGCTGGCCTCCTCCAGGAGGCGGACACGCCGCGCGCATGGCGAGGGCGAAAGCCCGACGCGATCACCCAACTGCTGCGTGGTCATCCGGCCATCGTGCTGAAGCGCCGTGATGATTTTTCGGTCGATGCTGTCGAGTTTCATGATTGGTGAATTTCATTCTTCTTTGATGACATATTGGCTACTTCAGCCAATAGATCGTAATCGGTCATCCAAAATTAGCTACAAACCATTTTTCGCGCAAGATATCGTGGTGGCGTTATCGGGGGAGGACCAATGACGAACCGCATCCGCTGTCTCGCCGCACTGGAAAAAAGAGCGCTCTGGCTTTCGAGCTGGATGATACACAACGCCAATCACCTGCGCCCGAGCGATGACGGGCTGAAGGTCGGAGGGCATCAGGCGTCCTCCGCGTCGCTGGCGACGATCATGTCGGCACTCTATTTTGATATTCTCCAGCCCGAGGATCGCGTCGCGGTCAAGCCACATGCCAGCCCGATTTTCCATGCCATCCAGTACCTCGCCGGCAACCAGTCGCGCGAGAAGCTCGAAGCGTTCCGGAGCTACAAGGGCGCGCAATCCTACCCTTCGCGAACGAAGGATACCGACGACGTCGATTTTTCAACCGGCTCGGTCGGGCTCGGTGTAGCACAGACGCTATTTTCCTCCCTCGTGCAGGACTACGTCCAGGCAAAGGGCTGGGGCTCGCAGCCCGGCCGCATGGTCGCCCTCGTCGGCGACGCGGAAATGGATGAAGGAAACATTTTCGAAGCGCTGCTTGAAGGCTGGAAACATGGCCTGAAGAACACCTGGTGGATCGTCGATTATAACAGGCAGAGCCTGGATGCCGTCATCCGCGAGGGGCTGTGGGAGAAATTCGAGACGGTTTTCCGCAATTTCGGCTGGGATGTCGTCATTCTCAAGCATGGCCACCTGATGAAGCAGGCGTTTGCCGAACCCGGCGGCGATAGCCTTCGCAAATGGATCGACACCTGCCCGAACCAGCTCTATTCCGCCCTCGCCTTCCAGGGCGGCGCGGCATGGCGCAAGCGATTGCTAGACGACATCGGGGATCAGGGCGCTGTGACGGCGTTGATCGAACGGCGCTCGGACAAGGAACTGGCGCAGCTCATGACGAATCTGGGCGGCCATGACCTTCCAGCGCTGCTCGATGCCTTCGATGCCGCCAAGCAGCATGAGCGGCCGGTTTGCTTCCTGTCCTACACGATCAAGGGCTTCGGCCTTCCGCTTGCCGGACACAAGGATAACCATGCAGGGATCATGACGCCTGCTCAAATCGACGCTCTGAGGGTGGAGCTCGGCATCGAGCGCGGCATGGAATGGGAAAAATACGCTGGTGTCGAAGACGCGGCGGAACTCCGATCCTTCGTCGAACAGGCGCCGTTCTTTCGTGGCCGCAACAGGCAGCATGTTACGCCTGCGATCCCCGTGCCGGACAGGCTGACATTGACCGTTCCGCCCACGGCTTCGACCCAACAGGGTTTCGGGCTGATCATGCATGAGATCGCCAAATCGGCGGGTGCTTTTGCCGATCATGTCGTAACGACATCGCCAGACGTTACCGTGTCGACTAACCTCGGCGCGTGGGTCAATCGCCGCGGACTGTTTGCCCGCGAGGAAATGCGCGACGTGTTTCGCAAGGAGCGGATCCCTTCGACCTACAATTGGGAATATTCGCCGAAGGGGCAGCATTTCGAACTCGGCATCGCCGAAATGAACCTCTTCACGATGTTGTCGGCGCTTGGACTTTCCCATTCCATCAACGGCGAACGGCTGCTGCCCGTCGGCACGCTCTACGATCCCTTCATCGAACGCGGTCTCGATGCGCTGAATTATGCCTGCTACCAGGATGCGCGCTTCATTCTCGCGGCAACTCCTTCCGGCATCACGCTCGCACCGGAGGGCGGCGCTCATCAATCGATCGCGACGCCTTTGATCGGCATGGCACAGGACGGGCTGGCAAGTTTCGAGCCCGCCTATCTCGATGAGCTCGCCGTGATCTTGCGATTTGCCTTCGAATACATCCAGCGATCCGGTCCCGACGACAACGACGGTGGCGCCTGGTTGCGCGATGCGAAGGGCGGCGCCGTCTATCTGCGATTGTCCACGCGGCAGATCGAACAGCCCAACCGCACCTTTGATGCTGACGCGACACAGGGCATCATCGATGGTGCCTATTGGTGGCGAAAGCCAGGCCCGAACTGCCAGTTGATCATCGCCTATACGGGCGCAGTTGCCCCGGAGGCGATCGCCGCGACCGGCTTGCTGGCCGAAGACCGCAGGGATATTGGCTTGCTGGCAATAACCTCCGCCGATCGGTTGAACGCAGGCTGGACGGCAGCCCAAAAGGCGCGGGAGCGCGGAAAGCCGCATGCGATCAGCCATATCGAGAAGTTGCTGGGCGAGCTGCCGAGCCAATGCGTCATCGTCACAGTTCTCGACGGTCATCCGGCAACGCTTGCGTGGCTGGGCGGTGTAGCTGGTCACCGCACGAGAGCGCTTGGGGTCGAGCATTTCGGCCAGACCGGAACGATCGCCGATCTCTATCGCCATTACGGTATCGACACACAGGGTATCATGGCGGCAGCCGAGGCGAGTTCGCTCGGTCGGCCGGTAAGACATCTTCGTTTTGCCGGATAAGACATAGATTTCCCTCTTCCCAGCTCCTCGACTTCGGCCGGCTCAAGATGACCAGCCTTTGGCAAAAGAGAAGCCGAGACTGGGACATCGGGAGCTTGCGAAGCGGATCCTGCTATCGCCTGTAAGTTGCGGCCGAGGTATGATCGCTGCTCCCAAGAGAGGGCAGTCGGCTTCCGGCCGTCTCTCCCGCAGGCGTGGCACCAATATTCATTGGCTTCGGGCTTGAATTTATTTGGCAATCCCTAGATTATCGGGAATGCAAGATCAATCTGAGCAAGCCAGTTCCAAGCTGACCCCAGCGCAAATTACATCAGCACTGACCCAGTTTGCTGAAACGCTTGCCTGGATTGCCCGCATCCTCGAAGCGGATCAACCTCTCCTTGCAAAGGCTGTGGCCGAAGCATCGAGCGCGATGGGGCAATTGGCGCCCGATGTCGGCCATGCCGACCGCGATGTTGCGCTCGAAATCATCATATCCTCCGCGCGGCTGGTGGTCTCGATGCGGCGGATTGTCAGCCAAAGCCCGCCGAAGGCCCATCTGCACTGATCGCTGCTGCGCGATGGGATCATCCGCGCGATTGTCTCTGATCGAAAAGCAGACGCGTCAGCCGCTCTTCAGACCGATGATGATCAGCGGCTGTAATTGAAGGTCCAGCTCCATTTTTTGAATTCAATTAGACTTCCCTTAATGCAATCAGGCGATGATGTGCGATCGGTCCGCTCTACATCGTGAAAATGCTCAAATATATCGTCAAACCATTGAGAAAACTCGGCGACTATTTCGGCAGAAAGCCGATGTTCGCGCCGGCGATTCTTGCGACCGTGGTTGCGGTCATTACCTTCGTTCTGGCGGACCATCAGCGTCGGGCCCGGCTCGAAGCGGACGAGCGCGTCATCGTTGCTCAGGAACTCACTTCGATCGCGGCGCGCCTGCAGACCAATGTGAATGCGGACGTCATGCTGCTCCAGGGCATCGTCGCCGTGATTTCGGTTCATCCGACGATGGAGCAGGCAGAGTTTGCAAAACTCAGCGAGCAGATTCTGAAGACGCCGTCTCAATTGAAGATTGTCACCGCAGCCCCCAACCTCGTGGTCAAATGGGTGTATCCGACGGAGGGAACCGAGAAGGTGGTCGGCCTCGATTACCGGACCGACGTCCAGCAGCATGATGGTGCGATGGCTGCCCGAAACAGTCACAACATCGTTCTGGTTGGCCCCATCAATCTTATCCAGGGCGGTGTCGGTTTCATCGTGCGCTGCCCGGTCTACATGACCGATGGCAAAGCCGAGATCTTTTGGGGTCTGCTGTCGGGTGTCGTCGACATTCCCCGGCTGTTTGCCGACAGCGGGCTTCCCTCTTCGGATCTCGATATCGCAATCAGCTCGGTGCCTCATCCGCAATCGGCGAAGGATGTTTTCTACGGCGACCACGCGACATTCGGCAGGCATCCGGTCTATGCGTCGCTGGACATGGGATATGGCAGATGGGCGCTCGTGGGCGTTCCAAAATCCGGCTGGGGCGCTCATAACAGCATGATCGTGTTCAGGCTTTGCGCCGCAGCCGTCTGTCTCGCCGTTATCGTGCCGATGTTCTGGGCCGGATTTCTTGCCAGATCTCGCCAGAAGACAATTGCCAAGTTGAGTGACCATGAACGCGACCTGCTGCTTGCCAGACATCGCCTTGAGCACCAATCGCTCCATGATCCCCTAACCGAGCTGCCCAATCGTCGTTTTCTGGATCAGTTGTTGACCGCGACCGGCACCAACACCGCCTCCAGGAAATTGGCGCTGATCCATGTCGATCTCGATTCCTTCAAGGAGGTCAACGACAGCATGGGGCATGCGGGAGGCGACCATGTCCTGCGTGTGACCGCCGCTCGTCTGCGGCAAGCCATCGGCCCGGACGACGTCGCCATGCGGATCGGCGGCGACGAGTTCGTCATTGCAGCCCGCCGGGAAGATCCTGCGAGTTCCGTCCTGCTGGCGGATCGGATTGTTGAGCAACTGTCTCTGCCCATCCTCGTGGATGGCCGCGAATGCAAGGTGGGAGCGAGCGCCGGCGTGGCATGGGAGACCGACACGTCCGAGGCACAGCACCTGCTCGCCAACGCGGACCTGGCGCTTTACGAAGCGAAAAAGGATGGCCGCGGTCGAGCCAACATCTACACCGAGGAGCTTGGCGAGGCGGCGCGGCAGGTCAAGAAGCTCGGCGACGATATCGCCATCGCAATCGAACGCGGCGAGTTCATCCCGTATTTTCAGCCGCAGTTCGATGCGAACAGCTTCGCAATTGTCGGCGTCGAGGCGCTGGCGCGTTGGGACCATCCAGAGCGAGGAATCCTGGCGCCCGCCAAGTTCCTTTCGGCAGCCGAAGACCGTGGCATTGCCGGCGACATCGACAAACTAATCCTCGAGAAAGCGCTGTTCGAGCAAGCGCGGTGGGATGCGGCCGGGATCGATATCCCCAGGCTTTCCGTCAACGTTTCGGCGCACCGTCTGTCCCAGCTCGCTCTTTTGTCGGAGCTTTCGGATGTCACGTTCAAGCCCGGGAGGCTTTGTTTCGAGCTGCTTGAAAGCATATCGTTCGATGATCAGAATTCGGCTTTTCAAAGTGCGCTGCAAAACATCAAGACGCTAGGGATCGATATAGAGATCGATGATTTTGGCACCGGGCATGCGTCGATTCTGAGTCTGCTGCAATTGCAGCCGCGGCGATTGAAGATCGACCGTCAGATCGTGACGCCTATCCAGACCTCCATGTCTCAACGACGTCTGGTGTCGTCCATCATCGAGATCGGCCGATCGCAGAACATCGAGATCGTCGCCGAAGGCGTGGAAACGCTGGAACACGCCAGAATTCTTCGGGACCTTGGATGCCACGTACTGCAAGGCTACGCCTTCGCACGCCCGATGTCCTCGGAACAGCTCATGGCGTTCTGCCAAAGCCCGGACCTGCTGAAACGGTCGATCGCCTGATTGTCTCGCATGCAATTGGTCGGCCGAACTCGCGGCCGCTAACCATGCGGCCAGGTCTGTTGTCAAACGGGTGGGCTGCAATCGCCCTGAAAACCAGTTCCAGCGATGTGCGACCTTATGACATGTCCAGATGTCATCGCGGACATCACCATTCTCCATTGTTTTTGACGGCGTTGAGTGGCACTGAGACTGCACGACGCAGCCGAGCGCACCGACATTGGAGGAAATACGCCAGATGAATTTCGCCCTGAACCGCCGTCAGGTCCTCACGAGCATGGGCGCTGCCGGCGCCGCAGCCGCATTCGGCCTGCCGGCCCTCGCCGCAACGAAACGCAATCTTGCTGTTCTCAATCTCGCGAGCCACGCGCCGAGCTTCATCGCCTACGAGCGCGGCTACTTCAAGGACGCCGGCCTTGATATCGAACTGAAGTTTTTCGAAGCCGCCCAGCCGATGGCGGTGGCAATCGCCTCCGGCGATGCGGAATTCGGCGTCACCGCCATGAGCGGCGGCCTGATCAGCCTTGCCCAGAAAAACGCGGTCAAGGTTGTCGGCGGCGCACTGACCGAGGAAAAAGGCATCGTCGGTGCCGTGATCCTCGCGTCCAACAAAGCCTATGATGCCGGTCTCACCGATCCGTCGAAGCTTGCTGGCAAGAGCTTCGGCATCACGACCGCCGGCTCATCCTTCCACTTCATGGCCCACAAGATCGCGGTTGCCAATAATATCAACCTGGCCGATATCCAGCTTCGTCCGCTTCAGAAACTCGGCGCCATCGTCGGCGCGCTGTCCACCGGACAGATCGATGCCTGGGCGATCCAGGCGAATGTGGCGAACAAGATGATCCGCGAGGGCGCGGCCAAGAAGATTGGCCTCGTTTCGGATTACGCGCCGGACTACCAGGTCACGACGGGCTTCACCTCGACGAAGAATGCCAATGACAATCGGTCGCTGACCCAGTCGTTCATATCGGCTTATTCCGAGGCGATCGACGACTACAATGCCGCGTTTGTCGACAAGACAGCCGACGATGCGGAGCGCGATGCGCTGGCAAAGATCTGCTACAAATATGTCGAAAGCGACAGCCCCTACGACGTTGCCAAGCAGAACCTAATCGAAGGCGCGATGCGCATCAACAAGGGCATGGCGATCTCGCTGAAGAGCTGCGTGGAGCAGCTCGATTGGTTCAAGTCCGAAGGCATGGTCAAGGATGACATCACCAACGACCAGCTTTTCGATACATCCTACGTCAAGACGATCTGATCGTCTGGCGCACCAGACCGGAGGCCATGCAGCCTCCGGCGGGGAGGCCGCATGGACCTGAAACTCAAGAACATCACGCATCGCTACGGCTCGGTCGAGGTCCTGCGGGACATTTCCCTCGATATACCACAGGGACAGATCGCCTGCCTGATCGGCCCTTCCGGCTGCGGCAAATCCACCTTGCTGCGTTTCCTCGGCGGGCTGGAGCGGCCGACGTCGGGCGAGATCCTGCAGATCGGCGAGCCGCCGAAGGATTGTCTCAATCCGTTGACCTATGTTTTCCAGCATTTCGCGCTGCTGCCCTGGCGCACCGTCGAGGGCAATATCAAGCTGGTGTTGGAAGACCATGGGCTCACCCGCCGAGAGATGGACGAGATCGTCACCAACGTCTTGGAGCGGACCCGGCTTTCGGAGTTCCGCACGGCATTGCCCAAGCAGCTTTCCGGCGGCATGCGCCAGCGCGTCGCGATCAGCCGGGCGCTTGCCGTGCGTCCCGCCGTCATGCTCATGGATGAGCCGCTTTCGGCGCTCGATAGCCAGACGCGCGAACTTCTGATGGACGACCTGATCTCGCTCTGGACCCGGCAGCCCTTTACCTCCGTCTACGTCACCCACAATCTCAACGAGGCCGTCCGGCTCGGGCATCGTGTCGTGGTGCTTTCCCGCCGCCCGGGTCGCATTCGTGAAATCGTCGACATTGATATTCCGCTTGCCGAGCGCCATCTCGGCAACCCGGTGCTCGAGGAAAAACAAAAACAGCTCTGGGAGCTGATGCGCGAGGAAGCGATGGCCGCGGACAAGGAGTTGATCAATGTCTGAGGCAGGCGCGCTGTCGACACAGTCCGCTGCCGCGCAGAACGACGGTGCGGAGCGGAAAAATGCCGGCGTGCGGCCCGTGCCGTTTCGCGGCGGCGGCTTTGCGCCGAAACCCGTTCGAGGCGTGGCGATTGCCGTCTTTGCGGTGCTGCTCGTGCTGGCGGAAATCGGTACGCGTACCGGCTTCATCACCAGCCTGACGCTGCCGCGCCCGACCGCTGTGCTCGAAACGCTGTTTCAGCTTTGGCAGACGGGCGGGCTCTGGAAGCACCTGATCCCTTCGCTGCAGCGGCTTTTCATCGGCGCAGCACTCGGCATTTCGGTGGGAGTTGCGCTCGGCGTCATGATTGGCCTGTTCAGTTATGTTCGAGCCGGCCTCGTGCCGTTGGTGGCTGCCCTCTTTCCGATACCGAAGATCGCGCTTCTGCCGCTTTTCATCATCTGGTTCGGCATCGACGAAATGTCGAAATACATGCTGATCGCCTTCGGCACCTTCACGCCGACCGTCGTGGCGACATTCGGCGCCGTCGACAACGTCGACCGTTCGCTGGTGCGCATGGGACAGAGTTTCGGCTTGAGCTGGTGGTCGATCGTCCGCAAGATCGTGCTTCTGGTCGCGGCCGAGATGATCGGTGCGCAATACGGGATCGGCGCCTATATCCTGATGGCGGGGTCGCTCTTCGCGCTTGGGCAACTGATCGCGGGGGTCATCATCCTGTCGGTCATCGGGCTCGGGGCAAGCTGGCTGATCGGGCGGGCGGAGCGCAAGCTGCTGGACTGGCGCGGTTAATCGGCAGGCCGGACACAACCGCGGCATTCGGCCGCCGATCCCGCGCGATAGCCATTGAAGGCGCCTTGGCCCGTGATAACTTGGCCGCGGTTTCAGTAAGGCGGTGCGAGACCATGGGCCCTGCGCGTCCGGTGAGCGGCTTCACCCTTGTCTTCATGTCCCTTGGCGTCGCGGACAAGGCGCCGCGCTTGCGGAACATCGCATGACGACCGATCGGATGACCCGACGCGGCTTCGCGAAGGGCGCGGCG